>JAZOMN010000090.1:0-5448 GCA_045654005.1 Clostridia bacterium | reverse complement strand
ATAAGGCAGTCAACTCCTTGGCTCACAGAACGACATGGCTACGATCCGACTTTCTAATTCTTTTTCTATTTCTTCTAATTTTTTCGCTTCGTCAATTCTTGCAAACAAAGGTGTTCCCTCGCTTACTTTATGACCGCTTTCAATATTACCAAATGTTAAAATACTTTCAAAATCTCCCATTTTAACATTTATTTGTGATAAAATATTCTCAGAAGTTTCAGGCATAAAGGAAGAAAGAAGTACAGCGCTTATTCTTATAGTTTCGATTAAATTATAAAGGCAAGCGTTAAGTTTATCTTTATCTTCAACGTTTTTTGCAAGTACCCAAGGGGTTGTTTCGTCAATATATTTATTACTTCTTCTTAATAAATTAAATATTTCAGAAAGTGCATCACTTACTTTAAATTCGTTCATTTTTTCAGTAACTGATTTAACAGTATTTAATGCACATTCTTTTAAATCTTTTGAAAATTCGTCTTCATAAGAAGATTTGGTAACTACTCCACCGAAATATTTATTAACCATTGCAATTGAACGGTTAACAAGATTACCCAAAGTATTTGCAAGTTCTGAATTATATCTTGCAATTATATTATCGTAACTGATTGTTCCGTCCTGCGCATAAGGCATTTCAGAAAGAAGATAGAATCTTACCCCATCAACACCGAAATGGCGAACCAAATCATCGGCATACATAACGTTACCCTTTGATTTACTCATTTTATCATCGCCTGATAAAAGCCACGGATGACCGAATATCTGCTTTGGCATAGGAAGGTCAAGAGCCATTAACATAATCGGCCAGTATATAGTATGAAATCTTAAAATATCTTTACCTATAACATGAACATCGCAAGGCCAGTTTTTATTAAATAACTGGGACGGATTTTCAGGGTCATAACCTAAAGCGGTTATATAATTTGAAAGTGCATCAATCCATACATAAATAACATGCCCCTCATCAAAAGTAACAGGAACTCCCCATGAGAACGATGTACGCGAAACGCATAAATCCTGAAGACCTGCTTTCAAGAAATTGTTAACCATTTCTTTTTTTCTTGATTCAGGCACAATAAAATCAGGGTGAGTTTCTATATATTCGATAAGTTTATCTGCGTACTTACTCATTTTGAAGAAATATGCTTCTTCTTTTGTTAAAGTAACTTCTCTTCCACAGTCAGGGCATTTGCCGTCTATAAGTTGAGTTTTAGTAAAAAACGATTCACAAGGAGTACAATAATGGCCTTCGTATTCGCCTTTATAAATATCGCCTTTATCATAAAGTTTTTTAAATATTTTCTGAACAGTTTCTTTATGTTTAGGATTGGTTGTTCTAATAAACTGGTCATAAGTTGTGTTCATTAAGTCCCAGATGGTTTTTATCTCCCCTGCAACATTATCAACATATTCCTGAGGGTTAATTCCCTGCTTTTCGGCTTCTAACTGAATTTTTTGACCGTGTTCGTCAGTACCTGTCAAAAAATATACATCATAGCCTAACATTCTTTTATATCTTGCTATAGCATCAGATAACACAATTTCATAAGTATTTCCTATATGCGGTTTTCTTGAAGCATACGCTATGGCGGTTGTTATATAGAATTTTTCTTTCATTTTGACCATCCTTATCCATTATAATAATATATTAGTATTATTTTAACACTTTTTATAAAAATTAACAAGAGTTATTTTTATCATTTTAAAAGAAATACCACTGATTTTTTTCAGTGGTATTTTTCTATCGTATCTTAATATAAAACTCTGGTTATTCTTCTTTAATCTTTTTCCAATATTCCAAAGTTGCTTTTTCCATTTTATTATTTCCGGGGTGATAATATTTTGCGTCTTTTATATTATCGGGAAGATATTGTTGGGAAACATAATTATTTTCAAAAGAATGAGGGTATTTATATGTAAGACCTCTTCCAAGTTTTGATGCGCCTGAGTAATGAGCGTCTTTTAAGTTAAGAGGAATATCCCCGCAATCTTTATTTTTTATATCTGAAATTGCTTCATCTATCGCACAAATAACTGAATTTGATTTTGGTGCTGTGGCAAGTAATATTACCGCCTGGGCAAGAGGAATTCTTGCTTCTGGAAGTCCTAACATCAAAGCTGAATTGCAAAGAGAATTAACTATACTTGCCGCTTGTGGATAAGCAAGACCTATATCTTCACTGGCAATAACTAAAAGCCTTCTTATAGCAGATTTAATATCTCCGCCCTCGATAAGTCGTGCAAGATAATGAAGACTTGCGTTTTCATCGCTTCCTCTTATTGATTTCTGAAAGGCACTTAAAAGGTCATAATGGTTATCGTCTGATTTATCAAATCTTAATGATTTTTTAAAGATAGCATCTTCTACCTCAGAAAGTGTAATTTCACTTTCGTCTCTTTTAGAAAAAGTTAAAAGTTCCACCATATTTATTGCAGAGCGGACATCCCCTCCGCACACTTCTGCTATATGGTTAAGTGCATCGTCACTAAAAGATACTTTACTTTCTTCATTTAATATCTCGACTGCTCTTTTTACTGCTTTTTTTATATCTGAAACGGAAAGAGGCTTAAATTCGAACACGCTTGAACGGGAAAGAATAGCATTATACACATAAAAGTAAGGATTTTCGGTAGTTGATGCAATCAAGGTAATACTACCATCTTCAATAAAGGAAAGAAGTGATTGCTGCTGCTTTTTATTGAAGTTCTGGATTTCGTCTAAGTATAATAAAACTCCGCCCATAGCATCAAAACCGCCTAAGTCGCCGATAATATCTTTAATATCTGAAACTGATGCATTGGTTGCATTGAGTTTATAAAGCTTCTTATTTGAAACTTCGGCTAAAATATTGGCTATGGTAGTTTTCCCTGTTCCGGGAGGCCCGTAAAAAATCATATTGGGAATTTTCTTGGTTTCTATTATATTCCTTATAATTTTTCCCTCGCCTATTAAATGCTCCTGACCGAAAACCTCGTCAATAGATTTCGGACGAATTCTGTCTGCTAACGGTTTGATAATATTCTCCCCCTTTCCTCTATATTTTAAGCACACGGTAAACGTGTGCTTAAATTTTTAATATAATGGATATTTATCTGTAAGTTTTTTAACTTCTGCTTTAATTTCTTCTTTCTTTTCTTCAAAATTTTCGCCTAAAGTTAAAGCAATAAGTTTTGCAATAATTTTCATATCTTCTTCTTTAAAGCCACGGGTTGTTGAAGCAGGTGTACCTATTCTTATACCGCTTGTAACGAATGGACTTTCAGGGTCATTAGGAATAGCATTTTTATTAACTGTGATATTAACCTCATCAAGTCTTTTTTCTGCTTCTTTACCTGTTATTTTAAAGTTTCTTAAATCAACTAACATCAAGTGATTATCTGTTCCACCTGATACTAAGTCAAAGCCTTCGGCTACTAAGCCTTCTGCAAGTGCTTTTGCATTTTTAACAACCTGAGTCTGATATGCCTTAAATTCATCAGATAACGCTTCTTTAAAGCATACTGCTTTACCTGCAATAACGTGCATCAAAGGACCGCCCTGAAGACCCGGGAACACTGCTTTATCTATCGCTTTTGCATATTCTTCTTTACACATAATCATACCGCCTCTTGGACCGCGAAGGGTTTTATGAGTGGTAGTTGTAACAAAATCTGCATAAGGAACAGGATTCGGATGAAGCCCTGCAACAACTAAACCTGCAATATGAGCAATATCAACCATTAAATATGCTCCTACTTCTTTTGCAATCTGAGAGAATTTTTCAAAATCAATTATTCTTGGATATGCACTTGCACCGCAAACAATCATTTTTGGTTTATGTTCTATCGCCAGTCTTCTAACTTCTTCGTAATCTATTCTGTGAGTATCATCGTCAATTCCGTAAGGAACAACATTATAATATTTACCGCTTATATTTACAGGGCTTCCGTGAGACAGGTGACCACCGTGAGCAAGGTTCATACCTAAAATGGTATCTCCTGGATTTAACATAGCAAAATATACTGCAGTATTTGCAGCAGCACCGCAATGAGGCTGAACATTAACATGGTCGCAACCAAAAAGTTCCTTCGCTCTTTCTCTTGCTAAATCTTCTGCTATATCAACACATTCGCAACCGCCGTAATATCTTTTGCCAGGATACCCTTCTGCATATTTATTTGTAAGAGGTGAGCCTACTGCTTCAAGCACTGCTTCAGAAACAAAGTTCTCTGATGCAATAAGTTCGATATTACCTCTTTGTCTTGCAACTTCTTTTTCAATGGCTTGTGCCAATTCTAAATCTACTTTTGAAATTTTTTCGGTAAAATTCATTTTTATTCTCTCCTAAAATATATTATATCATATTTATTATATAGCAACCTATATATTTTTTCAATACCTTTTAATCAAGATTGACAAAAAAATATATTTTTTGTATAATTTAGAGGGTGATATTATGACGAAAAAAGAAAGATACACACTTATAAAAGAAGTTCTTGACAAAGAATACAGTGATGCTGTATGTTCACTTGAATATAGAAAACCGCACGAACTTTTGATTTCCACAATACTTGCTGCTCAATGCACAGACAAAAGAGTAAATCAGGTTGCCAAAACTTTATATAAAAAATATCCTGATATTAAGTCGTTTGCAAATGCAGATTTTGATGAACTTTCAGAGGATATAAAATCAACAGGTTTTTTCAGAAGCAAAGCGAAAAACATAATTTTATGTGCAAAAAAAATAGTATCCGATTTTAACGGCGAAGTCCCGAACGATTTTGAAAGTTTAACATCCCTTGCAGGTGTGGGCAGGAAAACTGCAGGTGTTGTTTTGGGAGATGCTTTTTCAAATCCGCATCTTGTTATTGATACCCATGCTAAAAGACTTGCAAAAAGAATGGGATTTACAAAACAAACCGACCCGTATAAAGTTGAACTTGATTTAGCAAAGGTTGTACCAAATGAAGATAAATCATTTTTCTGCCATCAGTTAGTATTTCACGGCCGTGCAATATGCACAGCAAGAAAACCTAAATGCGATATTTGCCCAATCAAAGAATTTTGTGCAAAAAAGATATAAGTTCATATATTTTAAAATTGCCAATTTGGGGACTGTCCCTAAATTGGCAATTTTGCTATTGATAAAAAAACAGCTCAGAGATTTTCTCTGAGCTAAATTTTTACAAGTATTTAAATACATACGAAAAACAACTGCATTATTTAAATTTTCTTTTTCTTGCAGCTTCGGATTTTTTCTTTCTTTTTACACTTGGTTTAACGTAGTGTTCTCTCTTTCTAATTTCAGTTAACACTCCTGCTCTGGCACAGTGTCTTTTAAATCTGCGAAGAGCATTATCTAAAGATTCGTTTTCTTTAATTCTGATTTCTGACATTTGTTTTCCCTCCCTCCGCTATGGCATATACAGTTTGACCATATTATGCTTTTCTTATTATACATACTTTCTACA
>JAZOMN010000089.1:0-4965 GCA_045654005.1 Clostridia bacterium | reverse complement strand
ATTTTCGCTTGTAGTTTCAACAACTTTTGAAAAACCGATTTTTTTTGCAAGACAGGATATCTCACAAACTGCATCTTTATCGGTATTTTCATTTGTTGTAATTATAAAAGACGCCTGAGAAAACAAGTCATAAGATGCATTATAAACACCATTTACCTCTTTTCCCGCCATTGGATGCGCTCCTATAAACCTTATACTTTTACAGACATTTTTTGAAATATAGTCTTTAACACCGCAAAGGTCGCAAACAATTGCATCTTTTTTAAATCTTTCTTTATTTGAATTTATAAATTCAACTGTATTTTTTGGGTAAAGCGCTATAAAAACTATATCACATTCCAAAAGCATCTCATCATCAGGATTAAAAACACCATCGCAAAGATTATTTTTACTGATATAGTTTATAGTATCCAAGTTATTATCAAACGCATAGACGTTATGACTTGTATATTTCTTTATTGCAAGACCCATAGAACCGCCGATAAGTCCAAAACCGACTATCCCTATATTTTTTATTTTCATATACTTTTACCTTCTATTTCGGCAATTTTACCGATTTTTCCCATAAGTTTTCCGAATTCGTCAATTGTAAGCGACTGAGGTCCGTCACATAATGCTTTTTTAGGGTCATTGTGAACTTCAATAATAAGTCCGTCAGCCCCTGCGGCAACTGCCGCTTTTGCCATTGGTTCTACCATCCATGAAACACCTGTTGCATGAGATGGGTCAATAATTATGGGAAGATGTGTCAATCGTTTAAGTGCAGGAATAGCACTTAAATCAAGAGTATTACGGGTAAAAGTTTCAAAAGTTCTTATTCCTCTTTCGCAAAGAATTACTTTTTCATTCCCCTCGCTCATAACATATTCTGCCGCCATAAGAAGTTCTTCAATTGTGCTTGACAAACCTCTTTTAATAAGAATTGGTTTATTTATCTTGCCAAGTTGTTTTAAAAGTTCAAAATTCTGCATATTTCTTGCACCAACCTGCAATATATCAACAAATTCAACAAACTGGTCAAGATGACTTGCAGACATTATTTCAGAAACAATAGGAAGACCTGTTTCGGCTTTTGCTTCATTTAAAAGTTTAAGTCCGTCAAGGCCCATTCCCTGAAAGGCGTAAGGGGATGTTCTTGGTTTATACGCTCCCCCTCTTAAAAACTTTGCACCATAAGATTTAACGCCTTTTGCAATTTCAACAACCTGGTCTTTGTTTTCAACAGAACAAGGACCTGCAATAACCGCAAGTTTTTTATCTCCACCGATTATCTCTCCTGCAACCTTGATAACAGTATCATCAGGCTTAAATCTTCTGTTAGCCTTTTTGTAAGGCTCTGATATTTTAATAATCTGTTCTACAAAAGAATACTTTGCAATTAACTGTTCAACATCAACAGAAGAAACGTCACCAAGCAGTGCAATAACATTTTTGTGAGCACCGTAATTTATCTGAATTTCCAGTCCTACATTTTCAAGTTCTTCTTTTAATTTCTGAACTTCACTTATTTTAATGTCAGTCTTTGTTGTTAATACCATTTTTCTTCCTCCCAGCCATTACCTGAATCAAAAAAGCAACCCACGTATTTATGAGTTGCTTCAAATAATACTTATTAAAAAGAAATTACACAATCTCACAAATACATTTTTTTCTCAAGCAACCAAAGAAAGCCGCGAAACCAAAAAAGTAAGCAGCAAAATAGTTATAATAAAAGTTGTTTGAAAAAGGTCTGTTCATTTTTGTGTATCCTTTCTTAAACATAAAAAATGCGTTAGTATCTGCATATTTTGATTATATTCCTAATTTTTTTATATGTCAATAGAATTTATGAATTTTTATCCATTATATGAGATTTTTTAAGTACGGAGTAAATAACTGCTGCAAGCATACCATTACCGAATGTTTTAACAAGATTAAAAGGTATAATGGTAGGCACAAGCATTTTAACAACCATTTCGGTAGGAACCTTCATAAATAAAGGTGTAAACCACACATTCCATAAAAGCATAAAAAGTGTCGAAACCAAAGCACCAAAGCACAAAGAAACTATAAGTCCCTTTGTATTTTTAACTCTTTTATATATATTACCTGTAAAAAACACATAAGAACCTGTTGCAAGAATATGCATAATTATTCCTATTATTCCGCTTCCCGAACTTACAGTGAGCCCCTGAATAACAGAAACAACAAATGTAACGGTAAGCCCTGCACAAGGACCGTACATAAGTGTTGCAATCAAAATCGGCACATCAGCAGGGTCGTATTCTAAAAATCCTGCCCCAAACCACGGAACTCTTATTAACATAACAAGAATAACCGATACTGCCGAAAGCATTGCCATTACTACCATTTTTTTTGTGTTTGTTTTCATTTTAACCGCCTCCGAAATCTCCATTAAAAAAACTCTGCAAAATATGCAGAGTTAATAATCAGATAATCTGTTCTATTCATCCGGACTTTACCGTCGGTTTCGGAATTTCACCGAATCAACCTTTTAAAAAAGGGTCATGGACTTTTACCACCGGTGAGGGATTTCACCTCGCCTCTAAAACATATTTTTCTATATTATATTCCCTTTTTTAAAAATTGTCAATATAAAATAAAGGGGACTTGCAAGTTTTATTTGTTTTCTCATACTCTTATACAAGGGGGAATATTATGTTTAATTTATTTTTTAATTTAATGTCAAACTTTCTTATTTTTATAGGGTACTTAAGCAATCTTAATTCTTTTCCCAAACCTCTTAGCAAAAAAGAAGAATTTGAACTGATTAAGAAATTTAAAGATGGAGATGAAGATGCAAAAAACATACTTATCGAAAGAAACTTAAGACTGGTTGCTTATGTTGCAAAAAAATATTATCAATGCCAGAAAGAATACGAAGACTTAATATCAATAGGTACAATAGGACTTATTAAAGCCATAAATAATTTTGACTATGACAAAGGAATAAGACTTGCTACATACGCTGTAAGATGCATACAAAATGAAATTTTAATGTGTTTAAGAAGTGAAAAGAAGCTTGTAAACGAAGTTTCCATAAACGAGCCTATCGGTTTTGATTACGAGGGTAATGAAATAAATCTTATGGATATTTTATCCGATGAAGACGAAAGCGTCTTTAATGAAGTAAATTTAAAAATAAACATCAAAAAACTATATGAGGGTGTTGAAAGTGTCCTTGACAAAAGAGAAAAGGAAATTATTACTTTAAGATACGGACTTTTCAGAAATAAGCCTCTCACACAAAGGCAAATCGCAAAGAAACTTGACATTTCCCGTTCTTATGTATCAAGAATTGAGAAAAAAGCAATAGAAAAATTAGAAGATTTTTTTATGGTTGAAAAATAAATATACAATTCTACACACCTTATTGTTACTTATATTATATCAAATAACTCATCATTAAATAAATGGTCGAAATTCTAAATATATGCTCGTTTTTTCTTATTGACATATATCCTTTTTTTTACTATACTTAACTTAATAATAAGAAAAAGAGGTGTAATTTATGATAAGTTATTATAACACTATTGAAGAAATAAAAACCGATACTGTTATTATTCCCGTAGGAAGTATTGAACAGCACTCTTCTCACCTGCCTACAGGGACTGACTATTTTATTATTAAAAGATTATCTGAAGAAATTGCAAAAAGAATTGATGCATATTTACTTCCACCTTTACCAATCAGCACTTGCTATGAGCATAAAGGTAAAAAAGGTAGTGTGCGTATGCGTCCATCTACTTTTGCTACAATGCTTTCTGACATTGTGCTTGATTTAAAAGATCAGGGATTTAAAAAAGTAATTGTTATGATAGGTCACGGAGGAATATTTGCAGCAGGTCCTGCTATAAGGGAACTTAATGCAAATAATGACGGACTTCAGGTTATTAAAATTGAGTCACTTAGCAGTCTTGGTGCTAATGATATTTTAAAACATCCTTCGGAAGAAATTCACGCAGGCGAAAGTGAAACATCAATGATGCTTGTAATAGAAGAAGGCACAGTTAATAAAGAAGAAATGTTAAAAAACGATTATGTACCTCAGTGCCCAAGAGAATATTTAAACTATTCTTCACTTTTAAAACTTTCTAAAACAGGCGTGTGGGGATATCCATCACTCGCAACCAAGGAAACAGGCGAAAAGTTAATTGAAAAATATATTGAAGCAGCGCTTAAATACATAGACCATGCATTTAAGCATACAGAAGAGGACAGGTGGTAATATGAAAATATTAATAGCAAAAATGCAAGGAACCGACGTATTTGAAACTTTTTTTACAAAAAAAGCATTAGACTCAATTAAAGAATTAGGCGAAGTTTATTACAATGAATTTGACCACGAGTTTACCCGTGAAGAATTAAGAGAAGCTCTTTTCGACATTGATGTTGTATTCACAGGCTGGGGCGTTCAGTGTTTTGATGAGTATGTACTTGAAAAAGCAAATAAACTAAAAGTTATTGCTCACACCGGCGGAAGCGCATCAGCAATCGTAAGTGATGAACTTGCAAGAAGAAATATTCTTTTATTATCAGGGAACAGACTTTATGCAGAATCTGTTGCAGAGGGTACTCTTTGTTACATACTTGTTGCTCAAAGACATCTACATGAATATATTGAAGAAACAAGAGATTTGGGCTGGATGCAAAAATACCGTTTTTCAAGCAGTTTAAAGAGAAAAACTGTTGGTATTATCGGTTTTGGTATGATTGCTCAGAATTTTGTAAGAATTTTAAACGGATTTGACTGTAAAGTTAAAATTTATTCAAGTTATCTTACAGATGAAGAAGCAAAAACATATAATAAAAATGCAGAAGTTTCAACACTTGAAGACATTTTTGCAACCTGTGATATAATATCAGTTCATTCAGGTCTTAACGATAAGAATTATCATCTTATTGACAAGAAGTATCTTTCACTTATGAAAGACAATTCTCTTATAGTAAACACTGCAAGAGGTG
>JAZOMN010000088.1:0-5271 GCA_045654005.1 Clostridia bacterium | reverse complement strand
TAAAAAAATGTTTAATTCTGCACTTTGCGCTTTGCATTTTGCGCTCAAATTATCCTTGACTATATAGAACGAAAGTGTTAAAATAGTAATGTATAGTGTGCTAAATATATTAAAATATAATTTCTTTATGAAAAATATGTAAAACAGGGAAAAAATGTATAAATTTAATAATCTTTTATCTATAATGTCTGTCTTGTTTTTATAAAGAATATATTATGTAGATAAAAAAATATTTTTTCAAAAATTTCTTTGAATTTTAACAAAAGAGAGACCTTAAAAGTTGCAAAAAATATTTTTGTTATTACACACATATTTTAAGTAATTTATGCTGAAAAAATAACCTGTTTTTAAACAAAAGAATAAAAATACAGGATTTTTTGACCGACAGCAGTGAATGTTGTTTTGCGGATGGGATGTGAATATATGTTAGATTTAATGTACATAACAAGTAATTCTGAAATTGCTTTAATTGCTGAAAGCTGTGGTGTTTCAAGAATTTGGATTGACTTAGAAACTCTCGGTAAAGAGGAACGTCAAAGTGGAATGAATACTGTTAAATCTCATCACACAGTTGATGACATAAGAAAAATGTCAAGAATTCTTACAAAATCGGAATTGATGGTCAGAATAAATCCATGGAATAAAAATTCGATAGAAGAAATTGAAGAGGTTATTTCAGCAGGAGCGCAGAGAATAATGCTTCCAATGTGGAAGACTTTTGGTGAAGTTGATATGTTTTTAAAAACAGTTAATAAAAGAGTCTCAACCACATTGCTTTTAGAAACTAAGGAAGCAGCAAATTGTTTGGATGAAGTGTTAGAACATCGTTTAATAGATGAAATACACATAGGTTTAAATGATTTGCATTTAAGTTATGGCTTGACTTTTATGTTTGAACTTTTGACAAATGGAATTGTAGAAACACTGTGTAATAAAATGCAAAAAAAGGGCATTAAATATGGCTTTGGCGGAATTGCATGTATTGGTGAAGGTCTTCTTCCTGCAGAAAAAATTGTTATGGAACATAAAAGATTAGGTTCGACAAGAGCAATTTTATCTCGAGGATTTTGTCCGATTGAAAACAAAACAATTAACGAAATAAAAAGAGAATTTTCGAAAAAATCAGAAGAGTTATATGCTTTTGAAAAAGGATTGGTAAATGCTTCTGAAATAGAATTTAAAAGGAATATTCTAAGCATTAAAGAGTGTGTAAATAAAATAGTTGAAATGAAGCAGGGAGAAAAGCAATGTGTAGTTTAAATGCAGAAAAAATTACAGAGATAACCCAACAGTACGGAGATGCGTTTTATTTGCTTGATTCAAAGCAATTTAAAGATAACTTTGATAATTTAACTAATGAATTTAAAAAGATATACTCAAATTTTAATATTGCTTATTCATATAAAACCAACTATACACCCGCTTTGTGTAAAATTATAAATGAAAAACATGGATATGCAGAAGTAGTTTCAGAAATGGAATTGGAAATTGCAATTCGTATAGGTGTTAATCCCTCAAAAATTATTTGGAATGGGCCTATAAAAAATAACAATGCAGTTAAAGACCTTTTGCTTTCGGGAGGGACAGTTAATATTGATTCTATATATGAATTAGACTTTATAGATGAACTGGCAGACCGTTATCCTGAACATACTTTGAATGTTGGAATAAGATGTAATTTTGATGTTGGTGACGGAGTTATATCGCGTTTTGGTATTGATGTAGATAGTGATGATTTTAATAGAGCAATAGATTTTGTAAAAAGCAAAAAGAATTTATATTTGATAAATTTACAATGTCATTTTGCAAAAAGAAATGTGGAATATTGGCCTCAGCGTGCTAAAGGCATGGCAACTACCGTCAAAAAAGCAGCAAATCAATTAGGTTATCTTCCTAAGCGCGTTGATATTGGCGGAGGATTATATGGGAATATGGATGAATTCTTAAAGAAACAATTTCAGGCTTCTATTCCTGTCTATTCTGATTATGCAAATGCTGCAGCTACGGTGTTTAAAGAAGAGTTTCCGAATGAAGATATAGAATTATTGATTGAACCTGGTTCTGCTCTTGTTGGTGACTGTATGAAGTTTGTTGGGAAAGTAGTAACCATAAAACAAGTAAGGGGTAAAACATATATTACGATGTTAGGCAGTCAAAAAAATATAAGTATGACGGGAGTTAATCCTCCAATTATGGTTATACCATTTGGGAATGAACGCAAAACATACAAAAATGCTGATATTGTTGGTTATACCTGTATTGAAAATGATGTGTTGTTTAGGAATTATGATGGCGAATTGTCGGTTGGAGATTATATTGTGTTTTCCAACTGTGGCTCTTATTCAATAGTAATGAAACCACCATTTATCTTACCAAATTTTCCAATAATAGATATAAGCGATGGTAACATTCAACTTATCAAAAAGCAAGAAAACTTTGATGATATTTTCCATACATACATATTTTAAACGGAGGGTTTATGTTTTCGATTAATTTATTTTTAAAACGATGCATGGATATAGTGTGTTGTTCATTTGCTCTTATTATATTACTGCCGTTTCTCCTTATAATAGGGATTGCAATAAAAATAGACAGTAAAGGACCTGTTTTATTTGTACAAAAAAGAAGAACGAAAAACGGTTGTATCTTTAATATGTATAAATTCAGAACAATGGTAGTTAATGCAGAGAGTATGGGAGCAGGGCTTTTTAATTACAAAGATGATCCCAGAGTTACAAAAGTCGGCAGAATATTAAGAAGCACCAGCATAGATGAACTTCCTCAACTATGGAATGTAATCAAAGGAGATTTATCTATTGTTGGACCGCGTCCATCAGTTGTCTATGAGTTGGGAGAATTTGAAACATTAAACAAAAAATACAAAAAGAGATTTGAGTTTCGCGGAGGAATTACTGGATTGGCACAGATTGAGGGGCGAAATGAAAATAATTGGGATGAAAAGGTTTCTTTTGATAATCAATACATAGATGAATTTAAAAAGCAGGGAATATGGCTTGATATAAAAATTATATTAGGAACTGTTATCAAGGTTTTTAAAAGGCAAGATATATTCGAAGAAAAAGAAGATGAGTCTTTAAGCGATGCAGAAGCTGCAAAGATGGCAGAAGAGGAAATTATACGAATTGCGCATTTGCCTGACGAAGAAGAAATTATAAATAAATAAGGAAGTAAAAATATGAAAACAGATGTTGCTAACAGATTTATATGGTTTAAGGGAGAAATTGTAAATGTAAATAATGCCTATATTAACATTTTGTCTCCTACTTCTCAATTTGGCCTTAATGTATTTGAGGGGATTCCGTGTTATTGGAATGATGATTTAAAACAACTCTTTGCGTTTAGATTAGATGACCATTATGAAAGATTGTTGAGATCTGCCAAACTTATACAAATAAAATGCCCCTATTCAAAAGAAGAAATGAAAAATGCTTTGATTGATGTAGTAAAAGCAAATGAATATGATGAAAATATTTCGGTGCGTCAGACTTTGTTTGTAGATGGTTTTGGCTCATGGGGGTCTGAGGAACCTACTGATATGTTTGTTGCTCCTATCCCAAGAGGTAAGACAAGTGCCGAATACAACAAAAAAGGACTCAATTGTTGCGTTACATCATGGAGAAGAATTTCGGATTCTAATTTATCTCCGAGAATAAAGTGCGGCGCAAATTATATAAATAGCCGGGTTGGGCAAAGGGAAGCTTTGCGCAATGGTTATGATACTTGCATTTTTCTAAATGAAAACGGAAAAGTTTCCGAAGGACCCGGTTCCTGTTTGTTCATAGTTTCAAATGGTACACTTATTACACCATTACTTACAGATAGCGTTTTAGAAAGCATAACGAGAGATACTATTATTAAATTAGCAAAAGATAATGGAATCAAAGTTGTAGAAAGAACTGTTGACAGGACAGAATTATACACATGTGATGAAGCCTTTTTATGTGGTTCTGCTATGGAACTTACACCTGTTTTATCAATAGATAAATATGAGATAAATTCTGCGAAAACTGGAGAGATAACAGCGTTATTACACAAACAATACTTAGATGCAGTGCAAGGAAAAAATGAAAAATATCAAAACTGGTTAACACCAATATATTGAGAGTGAGAAGAATTATGGAAAAAACATTTGATAATGATTTGGTTTCTGTCATTATTCCTACCTATAATGTTGCAGAATATATAGATCAAACAATACAAAGCGTACTTAACCAAACTTATAAAATTTTTGAAATTATTATTATCGATGATTGTTCAACAGACAATACTTGCGATATTGTGAATACTTATGTTGAAAAAGACAGTCGTGTTAAGTGTATCAGGCAGAATAAAAATATGGGTGCGGCAGTTGCACGTAACAGGGGAATCGAAGAAGCAAATGGAAGATTCATTGCTTTTTTGGATAGTGATGACTTATGGGATAAAGAAAAATTAAATATTCAGATTAATGATATGCTCACTAATAATATTGCATTCAGTTTTACATCATATGATTTTATTGATCAAGATAACAATGTAATAAAAGAGGCTATAAAGATAAAAAGAAAGTTTACATATAAAGATTTGCTTACTAAAACAATGGTTTCAACCCCGACGGTTGTTATAGATCGTAATTTAACGAAAAATAAACTTATGCCTTTGCGCCGTACAGGGCAAGATTATGCATACTGGATGCTTTTGTTAAGAGAAACCGATGCGTATGGTATTGCTAAACCATTAGTACATGTGAGGAAACGACCAAATTCATTGTCTAAAAATAAAATTCAGAATATAAAAGATGTTTGGGAAGTTCAAACAATAAATGAGAATATTTCCAAAGTATCAGCAGCATTTCATATTGTTGGTTATATATTTTATGTGATAAAGAAAAGATATATCGATAGGAGATGAATGAAAATGTCACTTTACGAAAAACTTATAAAAAAAGAAGAAAAATTATCACTGGTTGGTCTTGGATATGTTGGTATGCCAATAGCCATTGCTTTTGCAAAAAAAGGAATAGATGTTATAGGTTTTGACCTTAATAAGCAAAAGATTGAGTTGTACAAGTCAGGCATTGACCCTACTAACGAAGTCGGGGATGAAGAAATTAAAAAATCCACAGTTGATTTTACTTATGACGAAAATAAACTTAAAGAGTCAAAGTTTCACATTGTGGCAGTTCCTACACCTGTAAATCAGGACCATACTCCTGACCTTGCCCCTGTTATAGGTGCAAGTGAAATTGTAGGAAGAAATTTGGTAAAGGGA
>JAZOMN010000087.1:0-5794 GCA_045654005.1 Clostridia bacterium | reverse complement strand
ATTCCTGCAAATATACCAAAGTATTATTTTTGAAATTTCTTTATCTGAAACAAAATTTCTTATTTTAAAACTCTTCGTCCTTAAACGCAGGAAAATTTCTAAGATTTTCGATGCGAAGGACGAAGTTAGGCTGACGCCTTACGAGGACGACAAATTGAAAAGGTTAAAATTTAACAAGTTTAAGGCATAAGGAGTTCAACTCCCAAGTGCCTAAGAGAGGAGGATAAACAAATGGAAGCAAGAGCAAAGCTTAGTTATGCTAGAATATCTCCACGTAAAGTAAAGATAGTTATAGACTTAATCAGAAATAAGCCTGTAGGAGTTGCCCTTGGTATATTAAAGACTACTCCTAAAGCTGCATCTCCAATTGTTGAAAAATTATTAAAATCTGCTATCGCAAATGCAGAAACAAATCATAATATGACTGCTGACAAATTATATGTTAAAGAAATATATGCTAATCCCGGCCCAATCCTTAAAAGAATTATGGCAAGAGCGCAGGGCAGAGCATTCAGAATCAATAAAAGAACAAGCCATATAACTGTTGTAGTTGCTGAAAAAGAGTAATAAGGAGGCGAAATTATGGGACAAAAAGTTAATCCCCATGGTATAAGAGTCGGAATAATCAAAGACTGGGATTCAAAATGGTATGCAAACCGTAAAGATTTTGGAGACAGTTTGGTTGAAGATTATAAAATCAGAAAATTCTTAAAGAAAAAATTATTCAATTCCGGTATTGCTAAAATCGAAATTGAAAAGAAACAGGAAAAAACATTGATTACTCTTCATGCTGCTAAGCCTGGTATTATTATCGGTAAAGGCGGAGCAGAAATTGAAAAGTTAAAAGCAGATGTTAAAAAACTTATCGGTAAAGATGTTCATATAAACATCGTTGAAATCAAAGTTCCTGATATGAACGCTCAGTTAGTTGCTGAAAACATTGCTGCTCAGCTTGAAAAAAGAATTTCTTTCAGAAGAGCAATGAAACAATGTATGCAAAGAACAATGAAAATGGGTGCTAAAGGTATCAAAACTGCAGTTTCAGGACGTTTAGGCGGAGCAGAAATCGCAAGATGTGAACATTACCACGAAGGAACTATTCCACTACAGACTTTAAGAGCAGATATCGATTACGGTTTCTGGGAAGCTGATACAACTTACGGTAAAATCGGCGTAAAAGTTTGGATTTATAAAGGTGAAGTTCTTCCTGAAAACAAGAGAGCAAAAGCTCAAGCGGAAGGAGGAAAATAATATGTTAATGCCAAAAAGAGTTAAACGTCGTAGAGTTCAAAGAGGCAGAATGAAAGGTGTTGCTACAAGAGGTAACAAAGTAACATACGGAGATTTCGGTCTAGTAGCTACTGAACCTTCATGGATTACTTCAAATCAGATTGAAGCAGCCAGAATAGCTATGACACGTTATATCAAAAGAGGCGGTCAGGTTTGGATTAAAATATTCCCTGACAAACCTATTACAGAAAAACCTGCTGAAACCCGTATGGGTAGTGGTAAAGGTTCACCTGAATACTGGGTGGCTGTTGTTAAACCGGGCAGAGTAATGTTCGAAATCGCAGGTGTTTCTGAAGAAGTTGCAAGAGAAGCATTAAGACTTGCTATGCATAAATTACCTGTTAAGTGTAAAATCATAGCACGCGAAAAATCAGAGGGTGGTGAAGTCAGTGAAGTTTAATGAAATCGTTGAAATGGCTGATGTAGAATTAAATCAGAAATTAGCCGAACTTAAATCAGAATTATTCAATTTAAGATTCCAATTAGAAATAAACCAACTTGACAATCCTATGAGAATAAAGGAAGTTAAGAAAAACATAGCGCAGATTAAAACAGTCCTTCGTGAGAGGGAAATTAAAAACGCTAATTAATTCAGTAAGGAGGGTTTAAAATGTCCGAAAGAAATTATAGAAAAACCAGAGTAGGTAAAGTTGTAAGTGATAAGATGGACAAAACCGTTGTTGTTGCTGTAGTTGATAGCGTTAAACATCCTTTATATAACAAGGTTGTTAAAAGAACATATAAACTTAAAGCACACGACGAAAACAATGAATGTAAAGTAGGAGACAGAATTAAAGTTATGGAAACAAGACCATTATCAAAAGATAAGAGATGGAGACTTGTATCTATAATCGAAAAAGCAAAATAATCCTAACTTAGTTAAAGAAGGAGGATAACTATGATCCAGCAAGAAACAAGATTGAAAGTTGCCGACAACACAGGCGCTAAAGAACTTCTTTGTATCAGAGTTATGGGTGGTTCTAAAAGAAAATTTGCTAACGTTGGCGATGTTATCATTGCTACTGTTAAAAAGGCAACACCCGGCGGAGTTGTGAAAAAAAGCGAAGTTGTTAAGGCAGTTATCGTAAGATCTAAAAAAGGCGTTGGCAGAGCTGACGGCTCGTATATAAAATTTGACGAAAATGCGGCTGTTATCATTAAAGATGATAAGAACCCAAGAGGTACCCGTATTTTTGGCCCTGTTGCAAGAGAACTACGTGATAAAGAATATATGAAGATTTTATCTCTTGCACCTGAAGTACTGTAAGGGGGGTAAAATAAGATGATTAAAAAGATTCACGTTAAAAAAGGTGAAACTGTTATGGTAGTATCCGGTAAGGATAAGAACAAGAAAGGTAAAGTTCTTGTTGTAATGCCAAAAACAGGTAAAGTTATAGTTGAAGGTATCAACATTGCTACAAAACATACTAAAGCTAGAAAACAGGGAGATGTTGGCGGTATCGTTAAACAGGAATCTCCAATCTATGCTTCAAAAGTTATGTACGTTTGTGACAAATGCGGCAAACCTGCAAGAGTAGGTAAGAAAATACTTTCAGACGGTACAAAAGTTAGATACTGTAAAAAATGTAATGAAGTAATTGATAACTAAAAGTTTGGGAAGGAGGATTTAAAGATATGGCAAGATTAGAAGAATATTATAAGAACGAAGTTGCGAAAGCACTTAAAGAAAAGTTCGGATATAAAAATGTTATGGAAATTCCAAAACTTGATAAAATCACAATTAATATCGGTGCCGGAGATTCTAAAGATAATTCCAAACTTTTAGACGCTGCTGTTTCAGAACTTGCTATTATAACAGGTCAACAGCCTATTATAACAACAGCGAAAAAATCAGTTTCAAACTTTAAGGTTAGAGAAGGTATGAAACTTGGATGCAAAGTTACATTAAGAGGCAAGAGAATGTATGAATTCCTTGACAGATTATTTAACATTGCACTTCCAAGAGTTAGAGACTTCAGAGGAATTAACCCTAACTCATTTGACGGAAGAGGTAATTACTCAATGGGAATTAAAGAACAACTTATTTTCCCTGAAATCGAATATGATAAAATTGAAAAATTAAGAGGTATGGACATTAACTTTGTTACTACCGCTAAAACCGATGAAGAAGCAAAAGAGTTACTAACACTTATGGGCGCTCCATTTGCTAAAAACTAACCTGAAGGGAGGTTCTTAATAGTGGCTAAAAAAGCGATGATTTTAAAACAACAAAGAACACCTAAGTATTCAACAAGATTTTATAATAGATGTAAAATTTGCGGAAGACCGCATGCATATCTTAGAAAATTCGGCATCTGCAGAATTTGTTTCAGAGAATTGGCTTACAAAGGACAAATTCCTGGTGTTAAGAAAGCAAGTTGGTAAAAATTATGTTGCGTAAGAGATAAGATAAAACCTGCCCGTGCAGGAGTCTTATTTAAACGGAAGGAGGCATGACGAATGCAAATCACAGATCCAATCGCTGATATGTTAACAAGAATAAGAAATGCTAACTCAGCAAGACATCTTTCAGTTGACATTCCGGCGTCAAATTTAAAGAAATCAATAGCAGAAATATTACTTGAAGAAGGTTATATAAAGAACTATCAGATTATTGATGACGGCAAACAGGGTATCATAAGAGTTTCTCTTAAATACGCTGAAAACAAACAGAGAGTTATAAGTGGTATTAAAAGAATTTCTAAGCCTGGTCTTAGAATTTATGCAAGCAAAGAAGAACTTCCAAAAGTTCTTAAAGGCTTAGGTATCGCTATTATCTCAACATCAAAAGGTGTTATGACTGACAAAAAAGCCAGAAAAGAAAATGTTGGTGGCGAAGTTTTAGCTTACATCTGGTAATTAAAAGAGGAGGTAGACGATTATGTCAAGAATAGGAAAAATGCCTATAGAGCTTCCAGCAGGTGTAGAAGTTAAAATTGCTAACGATAACACTGTTACCGTTAAAGGTCCTAAAGGAACTCTAGAGCAGACATTTTCAAATCAAATTAAAATCGAATTAAACGATAATGTTATAACTATAACAAGACCAAATGACATTAAGGAAGTAAGAGCACTTCACGGTTTAACCAGATCATTACTTAATAACATGGTTATCGGTGTTACTCAGGGCTTTACAAAGGAACTTGATATCAACGGTGTTGGTTACAGAGCAGCAAAACAGGGTAAAACTCTTGTTTTAAATCTTGGTTATTCACACCAGGTTGAAGTTGACGAAATCGATGGTATTACCATTGATGTTCCAAACCCTAACAAACTAATAATCAACGGTATTGACAAACAAAAAGTAGGTCAGTTCGCAGCGAACATCAGAGAAAAAAGACCTCCTGAACCTTATAAAGGTAAAGGTATCAAATATGCTGATGAAGTTATTAAGAGAAAAGAAGGTAAAACAGGCGGTAAATAATTAAGTAAACTTACCCCTTAAGAAAGGAGCGAAATAGTTATGATAAAAAAAGCAGACAGTAATGTTGCAAGAGTTAGAAGACATAAAGCAATCAGAGCAAAGATTTCAGGAACAGCTGAAACTCCAAGACTGAATGTTTTTAAAAGTCTAAATAACATATATGCTCAGATTATTGATGACACAAATGGTGTTACACTTGTTTCAGCTTCATCACTTGATAAAGATATTGAAGTTAAAAACGGTGGTAATATCGAAGCAGCAAAAGAAGTAGGAAAATTAATCGCTAAGAAAGCACTTGAAAAAAATATCGAATCTGTTGTATTTGACAGAGGTGGATATTTATATCACGGAAGAGTTGCTGCATTAGCAGACGGCGCTCGTGAGGGCGGTCTTAAATTCTAATAAGGAGGTAAAACCCAAGTGAGTTTAGATAAAGTAGATTCAACAGTATTAGACATAAAAGAAAGAGTTGTTAGTTTAAACCGTGTTGCTAAAGTTGTTAAGGGTGGTAGAACATTCAGATTTAGCGCATTGGTTGTTGTCGGCGACGAAAACGGCCATGTTGGTTGCGGAATGGGCAAAGCGGCTGAAATTCCTGATGCAATCAGAAAAGGTATCGAAGATGCTAAAAAGAATATGGTTACTGTTTCATTGCTTGGCACATCAATTCCTCACGATGTTATCGGTAAATTCGGAGCAGGCAGTGTGCTTCTTAAAGCAGCACCTGAAGGTACCGGTGTTATCGCCGGCGGCGCAGTGAGAGCGGTTATCGAGTTAGCAGGTATCAGAGATATCAGAACAAAATGCTTAAACTCAAATAATCCAAGAAATGTTGTTAACGCAACAATTAACGGACTTGCCAGCCTTAAGAAAGCAGAAGATGTTGCTAAATTAAGAGGTAAAACCGTTGAAGAAATATTAGGATAGGAGGGATAATTGTGGCTAATAAAACATTAAAAATCACATTAGTTAAAAGTACTATTGGAAGAAAAAAAGATCATATCGCCACAGTAAAGGCCCTTGGTCTTAAGAAGATCAGAGATTGTGTTGAATTAAACGACACACCTCAAATCAGAGGTA
>JAZOMN010000086.1:0-10437 GCA_045654005.1 Clostridia bacterium | reverse complement strand
GGCTGCAAGTTC
This sequence comes from Clostridia bacterium, assembly GCA_045654005.1. Lineage (GTDB taxonomy): Bacteria > Bacillota > Clostridia > UMGS1840 > HGM11507 > SIG450. The sequence continues at coordinate 10,425 of JAZOMN010000086.1, read as the reverse complement.
AGGGTCAAGATATTTAACTTTACCATTTTCATCAAATTCAAAAGTTTCGCCTCTTACACCTATTGTCATAAGTTCAGCACCTGCAGGAGAATAAAGAAAATCAGCAAGTTTCATAGCAAGAAGTGAATTTTTACCCTTTGAAATACAAATACCAAAAGAATTAACCTGAGGTAATGTAAGAAGTGTCTGTTTCGGACCGACAGGGTTTGCATATCTTAAATCATAGCCTTTGATTTCTGACTGTGCCATAAACATATCAAGTCTTCCAATCCAATCATAAGTTACAAATGATTTACCTGTTGTCATCTTCTGAGTCCATGCAGGTTGAGTATTTGTTAAGAATTCAGGGTCAAGAAGTTTTTCTTCATATAATTTATGGAAAAAGTCAAGTATTTCTTTTGTTTTAGGGGCGGTATCGGAATATTTCCATACTTTGGAAGTTTCGTCAAAATATATATCAAAACTTTTTATCCCGCCCCACGCTACTGCATAATTTTTAATTATCTGAGCTCCGGTTTTAGATGTTAAAGGATAAGAATCAGGATAAAGTTCTTTTAATTTTTTAAGTGCCTGATAGAATGTTTCAGGGCTGTTCCACATTTTGATACCGTTCTTATCAAATATATCTTTTCTGTAAAGCATACCGTGGTTAACAAGTCTGTCTGCTTCTACTTCAGGTAAAAAGTAAAAATTACCATCATTTGCAGCATAAGTTTTTGAGAACCAGCTATATTTACCGTCTTCTCCAAAATAACTTGATATATTAGGCAGCTCATCCATATAAGGATTTATCGGTTCAAAGGCACCCTGACTTGCATAATCATTGATTTTGGTAAAAGAAGTCTGATAGTATATTTCCGGTAAATCGCCGCTTGCCATAATTGCAGCCATTTTCTGGCTTGACGCAGAACTTGGAATATAAAGCGGTTTAACATTAAGACCAACAACCTGGCTTAATTTATCGAAAATATATGTATTGGTAACACCATTTTCATCAATACATAAAAATTCAATTTCTTCGCCGTTACCGAATGGAACTTTAAGGCCGCCTGTATCGCCGATTTCAAAATCTCTTTCGCCAACAGCTGAATTTCCTCCGCCGTTCTGACATGCAGTAATACTAAAAAGCATTACAAATACCAGTAACAATGTAATAAATTTTTTCATTTTTAATACCTCCAATATTTTTTTCTTAATTATATCACCCACAAAAAACAAAGTTAATACGATTTTCGATTTGAAATTTTTCTCTTTTCGCCTTTAATATTTTTTAAAATGGAAACGAAAATATTAAAAAATTTTTTTCAACAAAAAAGCAATATATATTTTTCGCTTAATGACAGCGCTTTTACGAAGTTTATAATCAAAAACATAAATTTTGGACAAAATATATATGTTTTCAGTTTTATATTGTAGATTTTCGCTCATATAAGTTTTTTTCTATTGTTTTTGTTTCTTTTTACTATAAAATTAAGATAAAAAGGGGGTTTAAAAATGAAAATTATTGATTTTTCTGAACTCTACAAATATGAATACACGGTAGAGATTGTCGATTTCGGATACTACTGGAACACCAATGATACTTACGACTGTACAGAAGACGGCCGTAAATCCAACGGTTTCTTGTTTTATGCTGATATTGAATCTATTCACACCTTCCCTAACAAGACATACAATTTTAAAAGAAATGATTTTGTTTATTTTCCTGCAGAATCAAAATCCAAATCAGTTTACACAAATTACGACGAAACTGCCAAGAAAATGAACGGGGTTAATATCAAGTTTATTTTATATGATAATGACGGAATTCCTTTTAAACTTTCTGACGATGTTGTCGTAATTTCAAATATTGTTGCAAGGAATTATAAAAATCAGCTTTTTGAAATTGCAAATTCTCTTTTTGAAGATGAGGCGCCTATGTCTATCAAGGCAAAGTTCTACGAACTTCTTACTGACATTTCTAAAAACCTTAATGAAACTGACAACAGACCTCACGAATATAAACAAATTCTTAACGGAATAAAGTTTATTGAAGAAAATTACTGCAACAACATCAGTGTTACAGAATCTGCAAAGGCATGTTTTATGTCGGAAAGTCATTTCAGGAAACTTTTTACCAAGCATTTTGGTATTTCACCTATAAAATATATAAATGAACTAAGGATTAAAAAAGCCGACGAACTTTTAAAGAGCGGTTTATTTTCCATGGAAGAAATTTCAGAAGCAATAGGAATTGACAATCCATCATATTTTTCCTGGTTCTATAAAAAGCATACAGGCTACACGCCAAGTCAATCTTCACCGAAGAAAAACAAAAGGAGCAGACAATGAAAACTTTAATTTTAGGGGATATATCGCCTACTGCGATAACCGCCCCGTTTTATGAAAAAGAAGATTATGAAACATTATTTAATGATACTTTAGATTTATTTAAAGGTAAAGACATTATTTTTGCAAATCTTGAATGTGCGATTACCGAACACGACCAACCTATTAAAAAATTCGGTCCGCCGTTAAAATCGCCTTATAAAACTGCCAAAGTTTTAAAAGAACTTGGGATAAAATATGTTTCTTTAAGTAATAACCACGTTTTTGATTATGGTATTAAAGGAATCAAAGATACAATTGATGCACTCAGCGATTATGGAATTAAATATACAGGGTTTGGTTCCTCATATGAAGACTCAAGAAAAAATCTTGTAATTGAAAAAAATGGCGAAAAAATTGCATTTATCTGCGTTTGCGAACATGAATATTCTTACGCTCTTTCTGACAGGATGGGGTCAAGACCTTTTGACATTTATGATACTTTACATGATATTAAAAAAGCAAAAGAAGAATGCAATCGCGTTATTGTTACATATCACGGCGGAAAGGAAGAATGCCGTTACCCGTCCCCAAGGCTTTTAAAAGTATGCAGGGCTATGGCAAAGGCGGGAGCAGATGTTGTTTTATGTCAGCATTCTCACTGTATAGGCTGTTATGAAGAATATGATGGATGCCATATTCTTTACGGTCAGGGCAATTTTCATTTTGTAAAACCTGAATTGTTACCTTCCCATAAAATACCTTTCTGGGAAACTGCATTTTCTGTTAATTATGATACTGTATCTCACGAAATAGAATTTATTCCGACTGTTACTTTAAAAAATGGAATTACCCTTGCAAAAGGCGAAAAGAAAGAATCTATTTTAAGAGAATTTGAAGAAAGAAACGCTGAAATTATAAACGGCAACTGGAAATCGGGTTGGCATGATTTTTGCGAATCGAAAAGAGAAGAATATACAAATGTTATTACAGGCGGAGACCTTAACCATTTTGCGCATTATCTTGACTGTGAAGCACACACGGATGTTTGGCGCGAATTGTTCCCTACCTGGAATCTAACAAACGAAAAGTAGGAGGTCTTAAATTGAAAACATCATATTGTTACACACAAGAATTAATGAGAAACGTTACTCCCCAATTGTCTTACAAGGGCGGAGATATTGAAAACTGGAAACAAAGCGCAAGAGAAAAATTAAAAGATTTACTTGGGCTTGATATGTTTATAAAGGTTGAACCTGATACAGAAATTGAATACACTAAGAAAATTGAAGGTGGAGTTGAAATAAGATTTACTTTCCAGAGTGAAAATAATTACAGAGTTCCCTGCCACCTTTTAATTCCTGACGGGGTTTCAAATCCACCTCTTATGATTTGTCTTCAGGGGCATTCAAAGGGAATGCACATTTCACTTGGAAGACCTATATATGATGGCGACGCCAAAAGTATTAAGGGAGACAGAGATTTTGCCATTCAGGCACTTAGAGAAGGTTTTGCGGCAATTGCTATGGAACAAAGAAATTTCGGTGAATGCGGAGGAACAGAAGAAGGGCCTCAATGTTACGAATCTGCTATGAATACTCTTATAATGGGAAGAACAACCATAGGAGAAAGGATTTGGGATGTAGCAAGGCTCATAGATGTTATAGAAAACGAATTCAGCGACAAAATAGATACTAAAAAAATCTGTTGTATGGGTAATTCAGGCGGCGGAACCGCTACTGCATACCTTGCTGCTTTAGAGGACAGGATTGTTCTTGCTATGCCTTCTTGTGCTATGTGCACTTATAAAGACTCTATTGCTGCTATGAATCATTGCTCTTGTAATTACATACCAAAAATTGCAAACTATTTTGAAATGAGCGACCTTATGGCTATGGCATATCCAAAGTATTACATTCAGGTTTCAGGAATTGAAGACCCAATATTTCCTATTTCCGGTGCTGAAAAGATTTTCAACACAGGGAAAAAAGCATTTGATGATAATGGAATGAGTGACAGATGCTTCTTCATAAAAGGAAACGGTGGGCACAGATTTTATGCAAAAGAAGCATGGGAACAGGTTAATAAAATAATTCGTAACGCGTAATTATTTTATTCTGTTGTGTAAATACACAATTAAAATATGACTTAAAACAAAGAGTGAAACAAAAAAGAGGGTACCACCCTCTTTTTTTAATGCGTTTAAATTATAAAGTTTGTTTTTTAGTAAAAAACTGAATTAAGAAAACTACTGCAACCATTAATACTCCTATACTATCTGTAACAACCCCAGGATAGATTAAAAGCAAACCGCCTACAAGACAAATAACTCTCTGATACCACGGCATATTATGTAAAAAGTATCCTTCAAGCGATGCTGACACAGCAAAAATTCCTACCAAAGATGTAATAACAATTATGACAACATCTATTGCGGTTGTATCTATAAACAATAAAGCAGGGTTTAAAGCGAACACATAAGGAACTATAAATGCTCCGATTGCAAGTTTAGTTGCTGTTATTGCAGTTTTCATAGGATTTGCCTGGGCAATTGCTGCTCCTGCATATGCCGCCAGAGCGACAGGCGGTGTTAAGTCTGCAACTATACCAAAATAAAATACGAAAAAGTGTGCTGCTACTGCAGGGACACCCATTCTGACTAAAATCGGTGCACATGTTGCTGCCATAATACAATAATTTGCAGTTGTAGGAACACCCATACCTAATACAATACAACATATCATAGTAAGGAATAAAGCAATAATTACCTGATTTCCGGCAAGTGCAACTATACCATTAATCATCATATTTGCAAGACCCGTCATCGTAATTGTTCCTGCAATCATTCCTGCAACTCCGCAAGCCGCTGCAACGGCAATCATCCCCTGCCCGCCTACTGATAACGCTTCAAATATACGTTTAGGAGTAATACGGTTTTCCTTATTAAATATACTAACAACAATAGCCGCAACAATAGCAATTGCTGCTGCATACTGAATTGAACGTTGAGTAATACTTACAAGATAAATAAGTAATACAAGCGGTACAAGAAGATACACTTTTTTTAGAAGCGGAACAAGTTTTGGAAGTTCCTCTTTAGTTAAACCGCGAAGCCCTTCTTTTTTTGCTTCTAAGTGAACTGTAATAAACACACCTGCAAAATATAAAACCGCAGGTAAAATTGCACGGACTACAATATTACTGTATGGAACTCCAATGTAATCTGCCATCAAAAACGCTGCTGCTCCCATTATAGGAGGCATTATCTGACCGCCGGTTGATGCAGATGCTTCAGCCGCTGCTGCAAATTCGGGTTTATATCCTGTTTTCTTCATAAGAGGAATAGTAACTGAGCCTGAACCTACTGTATTAGCAACAGAAGAACCTGAAACCATACCTTCAAACGCACTTGCAACAACTGCAACTTTTGCAGGACCGCCTGAAAATCCGCCTACAACTGCGTTGGAAATATTGATAAAAAAGTCAGCAATTCCCGTTCTTTCCAAAAATGCTCCAAATATAATAAATACTACAATAAATTTTGAGCATACATTAATCGGTGTAGATAATATACCTTCTTTTCCGTAGAAAAGATAATGAACGATATAATTAAGTTTTCCCCAAAGTGTCGGATTGGAAAGTCCCCAGATAAGCGCATACAAGATAAAACACCCTGCAACAATTACTATAGGCAACCCCACACTTCTTCTGCAGGCTTCCGCAGTTGATATAATACCTAAGAGTCCTATAACTATCTGATACCATTCAAAACGGCTTCCCTGCTGAATAATAGTTTCTGCATTAAAGGCAAAATATAAAAACGCACCTGTGCCCATAATCATAAGAAGAATATCATACCACGGCATATAATTAACCCTTTGCTTACCTTTTTTTAAAGGATAAACAATATAAGCAAGGCATACAATAAATGCCACAAATGTTGTTAATCGAAACTCCTCAAGCCACGTTGCAAACAATGTTACATATATACAAAATAAAGAGAAAATTGCTAAAATACAATTTACAACATTTTTCTGCCATCCGTCCCATGCTCTTATATTGGATTCACGGTCATATTTTTTTATAACTTCATCTAAGTCCATCGGAGTCTGTATATCCGGCTTGTTTTTTTTACGAAAAATCATTATCATTCCCCCTTAGAGTTTTATATACAATAATTGCGGCGAAAATAATTCGCCGCAACCAATCTTTTTTTAAGAATTATTCGACAGAAACTTCAATTCCTTTTTCCTCAAAATATCTTGCAGCACCCGGATGGAAAGGAACTGTCATACCTTGAGTAGCATTTTCCAAAGATAATTCTGCACCTTTGGCATTTTCAGTGGTAATAGCGTCAATATTATCAAAAATTGCTTTAGTTAACTGATAAACATCTTCCTCCTGAGCCGAAGCACTTACAATAAATGTTGCTTTAACAGTAACAGTTTTAACATCAGATGTCTGACCTGCATAAGTTCCTGCAGGAATTATATGTTCAGTATAGAACGGATTAGATTCCATAAGTTTTTTAGAAACTTCACCGTCAATAGGAACTAAATATGCACTGTTGGTAGTACATAGTTCAGTAATTGCAGGAGTTGGAGGGCCTGCCACGATAAACGCTGCATCAATTTTACCGTCTTTTAGCGCGTCTGCACTGTCAGCAAATGACTGATACTGTGCTTTAATATCAGTTTCTTTAAGACCTGCAGCACTTAATACATCAATAGCATTAAAATATACGCCTGAACCAGGAGCGCCTATTGATACTGATTTACCTTTTAAGTCATTTACCGATTTAATATCGGAATCCATTGTTACAAGTTGAACTGCTTCGGCATATAACCCTGCAACAGTACGGAAAGAATCAACTTTCCCCTCGTCCTTAAAAGAACGTATTCCGTCCCAAGCATAAGCCATAACGTCTGACTGAACAGTACCAAGTTGATAATTACCTGCGTCAATCCCCTGAATATTTGCTTTTGAACCATCTGTAGAAACTACGGTAACGTTTATTCCGGCATTGTTTTTGATATACTGCCCCAAAACACCGCCGTAACCATAATATGTACCCGCTGTACCGCCTGTACCCATAGTCATTTTAGTACCAGTACCTCCATTACACGCAACCAGCGAAACCACCATCATTAAAGTTAAAAATATTGCTAAAAATTTTTTCATTTTATTATTCCTCCTTTAGATTTTCGCAACCACTTTAGAAAAACGATTATCTTTATTATACAATATATTCTTACGTTTTTCAAGATATTATTTTTATTTTCACATCATATCTTAAAAATGACCTTCATATAATTTACAAAGGTAAGCAGATGCGTTAATATCCGAACTCGCCAAAACCTTTAAAATCGGCTTTTTTGTCGTTGTCGATTTTGATATATCTATATTGGAGGGAATTTTAGTGAAAGGTAATATTGAAGAACGAGCTTTAAATATTGCAAAATACATAGTAGATAACAAACAGACTGTAAGAAATGCTGCAAAGGTTTTTAATATAAGTAAAAGCACGGTACATAAAGATTTGACAGAGCGACTAAAAAAAATAAACAAGCAATTGTACTTATCCGCAAGAGATGTTCTTGATTTAAACAAGGCAGAAAGACACTTAAGAGGCGGAGAGGCTACGAGAAAAAAGTACAAATAACCTTAAATCTATTGACATTGGCTCTGATTTCAATTAAAATAGATAGGTAAAGGTGGTTATATTATGGCTAATGATAAAAAATTTGTTGAAGAAATAACATCTATGGATGTTGATTTTGCCAAATGGTACACAGATATTGTTAAAAAAGCGGATTTGATTGAATACACATCTGTTAAAGGCTGTTGTGTTATAAGACCATACGCTTATGCTATTTGGGAAAATATGAGAAGCGTTTTAGACTCAATGTTTAAAGATACAGGGCATGAAAATATTTATATGCCTATGTTTATTCCTGAAAGTTTACTTCAGAAAGAAAAAGACCATGTTGAAGGTTTTGCTCCTGAAGTTGCATGGGTTACACATGGCGGTACTGAAAAGTTACAGGAAAGACTATGTGTAAGACCTACTTCTGAAACACTGTTCTGTGAACATTATAAAAATATTATTCAGTCTCACAGAGATTTACCAAAACTTTATAATCAATGGTGTTCTGTTGTAAGATGGGAAAAAACAACCAGACCGTTTCTTCGTTCTGCGGAGTTCTTATGGCAGGAAGGTCATACTGCTCATGCAACGAGTGAAGAAGCACAGGAAGAAACAATTAAAATGCTAAATGTATATGCAAAGTTCTGCGAAGAATATCTTGCAATTCCTGTTGTTAAAGGAAGAAAAACAGATAAAGAAAAATTTGCAGGTGCTGTTGCTACATACACCATTGAAAGTTTAATGCATGATGGAAAGGCACTTCAATCAGGAACAAGTCACAATTTTGGTGACGGATTTGCTAAAGCATTCGGTATAGAATATACAGATAAAGATAATAAGAAACAAAATGTATTCCAGACATCATGGGGGGTTACAACAAGACTTATCGGTGCAATCATTATGGTTCACGGAGATGACAGCGGTTTGGTTTTACCACCGAAAATTGCTCCTACTCAACTTGTTATTGTACCTATCGCTATGCATAAAGAAGGCGTTTTAGATAAAGCAAATGAACTTAAAGATAAGTTATCTTCTTCTTTCAAAGTTAAAATTGACGATTCTGATAAATCTCCTGGATGGAAATTCTCAGAATACGAAATGAAAGGTGTTCCCCTTCGTCTTGAAATAGGTCCAAAAGATATTGAAAATAATCAATGTGTTTTAGTAAGACGTGACACAAGAGAAAAAATATTTGTATCACTTGACGAACTTTCTTCAAAAGTTCAGGAAGTTTTAGACGATATTCAAAGTTCATTATTTGAAAAAGCACTTAAACACAGAGAAGAGACTACAAATGTTGCTTTAAATTATGACGAATTCAAGAAAATAGTTGCCGAAAAGCCCGGTTTTGTTAAAGCAATGTGGTGTGGAGATGTTGATTGTGAAAACAAAATCAAGGAAGACACTACTGCCACTGCAAGATGTATGCCGTTTGACCAGGAAGAATTAACAGATACTTGCGTATGTTGCGGTAAGAAAGCAAAAGCAATGGTATATTGGGGCAAAGCATATTAAAAAAGTGATATGTTGCCTTACGGCAACGCGATATATTTACACAGTAAATGTGATATATTACCTTCGGTAATGTGATATGTTTGTTTTTCAAACAAACGTTAAGGACGCAAAACATGCCATGGGACGTTCGTAACATCAGTTCTGACTTCGTGTAGATGAACTACACTTGTCTTCACTGTGTTACAGCACAACCCTTGTGCCCTTCCTTCATCATCCATTAAGGATGCGGTCGGGCTCGGTTCGTTTTGCGTTTTTTTCGTCTTATGTGTTCTTATTGATTTTAACATCCTATTTGTTTTGGAAGGCTCGATGCCTTCAAAACAAATCAAGGGTTAGAAAAAATTGTTCGGATTGGACGAAAAAAAGGAACAAACTTTTCTTAAAGTTTGTTCCCGTAAGCCCGAAGGCGTACTAAGTACGTCGAGTGGTTTTTTTCGTTCAAAGTGCAAAATTCAATTTCATAAATCGCTTTAGCGATTTATTCCTTTAAAAGAAAATGGGGTGCCTTGCACCCCACATATCTTTTTATTTTGCACGTTCCGGGCAATTTTAACAACCCGAAACTATAGGCTTGCTTTTGCTTTTTCTACTAATGCTTTGAAAGCCTGTTCGTCAGCAATAGCAATTTCTGCTAACATTTTTCTGTTAAGAGTAATGTTTGCTTTTTTAAGACCGTTCATAAATTTAGAATAACTGATACCGTTCATTCTTGCAGCAGCATTTATTCTTGCGGTCGATAATTTCCTGAAATCTCTCTTCTTTTGTTTTCTTCCGATATAAGAGTAAACTAATGATTTCATAACTGCCTGATTTGCAGTTCTGAATAATTTGCTTTTTGCGACTCTATATTCTTTAGCTAATTTTAAAATCTTTTTATGTCTTTTTCTGGTGTTCATAGCACCTTTAACTATAGCCATTGTAATTTAGCGCCAATCTTTTTATCAATCTTATTTGTA
>JAZOMN010000085.1:0-29744 GCA_045654005.1 Clostridia bacterium | reverse complement strand
CTCTACAACAACTGCCACATAAGGAGAGTCGGTTGCAAACCTTATTCTTCCCCCTGCTGTGTCATGCATAAGGTATTTAATACCATCATTTATATCATTACGCTCCATAAAACTTTCAGGAAGCCTTGTAAATACATTTTCATCATTATCTAAATACAAGCCGTGAATTTTAATCGGATCTGAAAAACAATCATAAAACTCTGTATCTTCAGGGATTTTGAAGTTTATTTTAAAATTTTTATCAATACTTGCTATGTCGAACATATTATCCTCCTATGACCTTAAACTTGTTAAATCTTAATCTTTTTTATTTGTCGTCTTAGAAAGTTAACAAGCAAAATCTTTACCATGAAAAATTCATAAATAAATCTGTTATAAAATCTTCTGCACCTTCAAAATCTGTGCCTTCAAGCCACTCATCCTTATCTGATGCAATCTGTGGCAAAACTATATCTTTTAGTTTGATTTCAGGCTTAATATATTTCATATTTAATCCTCCTTAGGTGTGAATGTAATAACTTTATTACCATAAACCATAATTACATTTTTATCTGAATCTTCGTACTTCACATAAGGTAAAGTATAATATGTGCATCCCGACTTAATTGCTTTTCCGTAAAATCTTATACCGTATCTGAAATCATCAGTATTTTTTTCACCTTTTCCGTACCACACATCATTATCGGTTGCAAACTGTTTTGGAGTTAATTCTTTATTGCTTATTACCATTCCGTATTCGCTTACATTATAGCCATTAAATGTATTGTTAAATTTCGCAAAAACAACACCGGAAGGCCCTGTGTAGCCATCTATAGTTTCACTTGCTGATGCAAATGCATAAAGTGAATCTCCAATAGGATAAGAAGTTTCTTTAAAGACTGTATAACTTCCTTTTGGTGCTGTAAAATTAAGTGTTCCGTTATCCGCTTCAACATTAGCGTTATATATAACTTTACCGTCTTTATCTTTTACAAACCATAATCCGCCCTCAAGGTCAGAAACTATAATATTAAAATTATCCAAAGATTCATCTTCAAAATTTATTGTAAATTCAGATGTTGTTCTGTCAGATTCTTTTGACATAAATGAAACGTAATCATTTATTTTAACACCAACATAGTTACCGCATTCATATAATGTACTGTCGTATTCAATGGCACCTTCGTCACCAACTGAAACAACGTTTAAGAAATAATCGGTTTTATTTGATGTTTCAGGAGTAACTTCTATACGCCATCCACTTGCTTCCTTATCAGAACCTGTTTCACCATCTGGAAAATAAAGAGTTGTGTTCCAGTTACCTTTAAGTTTAGATACCACAGGATTTTTTGGAAGAAGTGTTTCATTCTTTATATATGTTGTACTTGTAATACCGTTTGCTTTTAAAGAATTTATTGCTTTAACCTTAGTTGTGTTATTACTGTGACTCTTTATTGCAGAATGAGTGCAAGTAGCAGTACAGGTACAGTTTATTGTTTCCTCACTTGTAACAGTTCCGTTTAAGAAATCAGGCTCATTTTTAGTATGTAAAAGCCAGGTTTTCTTAAAAGAAGCATCTTTGGAATCTACCTTGTCAAGTACAATAAGTGCACCCGGAGTTCCTTCTTCTTTAAAGTCAAGGAACATAAACGAACGTGTATATTCATTTAATTTATTTTGTGAATATGCACCTGTGATATCACCTTTTAAGTATGTGTAAGTTTCTCCTGTACCTTTTGCAAGAACTTCGCCCACTTCAGTACTGTCGTGGTAATCTTCAAGTGAAGTAAATAATTTTCCGTAACTTGTCTCTATCTGACCACCGTCATTTGCAAGTCTTGTTTCAGGCATTGCTTCCGAAGGGTCATAAATAAGCATTGCATTATGTGCAGTTGTAGTTCTTGTATAATTATAACGGTAAGGTTTACCCATGTTGCTGTAATATCCACTGTCTATAGCAAGAGGCGATTTATAGAATATTTCAAAGTTACCTGCATCAAGATGCTGATGTCCTGAATAGAAATGTTCCGGAACGCCCATTGTAACAATCATAGCGTCACTGCCCCATGATGTTCTTGAAGCCATAACTCCCATTTCGTCTCCCATATATGTGTAAAGAGGAAGTTCTTCAAGTGGCTTTGATACTACCTCAGGTTCATCTAAAATAAGAAGTAAAACAGCCTGTATAAGCGAGTTATTTGCATTATATCTGTAATTGTCTTTATCAGGTGATAATTCATAAGCTTTTTTAATATAAGGATCTTTAAAAAGATTATATGCAAGGAAGTTTGTTGTGGAAGTATTAAATGAAGTTAAAGTTCCGCCCCATTTATCCCCTGAACGCATAATCTGCCCTGTATCAAAACGACGTCTTACAATATTCATATAAGAACTGTCCTGAAGTTTTTCGGAAAACACATTATATATGCCAAGTTTATTAAAAATTATTGCAGACCATAATGAATATGTTAAACGTGTATCCCCATAGTCATCACCCTGATTATGCATCGAACCTTCGTTAAGATGCATATTTACAACAGGAATAAGTTCATCAGCCAAAAATCCTGCTACGTAATTGTAAAGGTCAGGAAATTCATCGTACACAGCAATTGCAAACTCAAGATTTTCTTTTAACATTTTCTGCTCGTAGTGATGACCTTCGCTATAAGGTTCCACTTTATAAGGTAAATGAAACTCCGAAAGTGTTGTTATTTCCATAGAAAGTTTAAAAATTTCTTTCTTTTCTTCTTCGGTTAATAAATCATAGCACCAGTCATACACACGACCTGCCGAAGCAACAACAAAGTCTCTTGCTCTGTCAGGATATGAATAATTATTGTCTGTCTGCTCTTTTATACTTATATCGGCAAAGAATTTTAAAACCTTTAAAATCCCTTCTATCGCTTCTCTTCCTGCCTGTTCATCGCTTTCCCCTGTTGCATAAAGTAAAGCTAAGGATTCATATTTTGTCATGGCTCTGTACTTATTTTCATAAGTTAAATTTGTAATTGTGGCATTTGAACGAGGTATAAGACCGCCACTTTTACTGTACCATGTTTCGTTTGCATCAAAATTTTCTTTTATTCTGTCAATATCAGATTCTGTAAACAGCAAACGAGGATGTACGCCTTTTTTTGCTTCAGGGAATTTTAAGTTAGTATTTTCAGCATTATATTTAGCGTTAAGCCCTGAACCCACCTGAGTTGTTTCGTCACCTTGCGGATGATAATAAAAATTATTTGTAACGCAAACTTTGTCAACTGTAATCTGGTTATTTCCGCCTCTGTAAGCATCTATATATATAGCATTATTTTCTTCTGTTACCTCTGCGGGTCCGGCATACTGCCACACAAATTCAGTATCTTTATCATAAGCCATTATATCAAATGAATTTGCTGATGGTGTATATGAAGCATTTTCATAAGAAGAAGCATTCATATATACAGCTGAAAATCTGTTGTTAAATTGACCGTTACGCTTAGTCTTTATAAATACGTTGTAAGTCCCCGGAGTATCCATTTTTATTCTCAGACTTTCATCATGTTGTCCTGCTTTTGCCTGAAGAAAAAATAAAACTGCTTTACCACCTGTTGCATTTGCTGCAAGATTATTAGCGGGAGAACTTATTTTCTTGATATTAGTCTCAGAAGTATTATCTCTGTCAAAAAGTATATCTTCCGCTTCATAAGTATAAGTCAGAGTTGATTTTTCATACAAATCTTTTATAGACTCTGTGCCTTCTGCTGCCGCGAAAACCGGGCAGACAGAAAGTACAAAGGATAAAGTTAAAACTAAAGAAATTATTTTTTTCATATTAGTTTACTCCTGTAATTATTTTAATACGATAATTGCGTTTGCTTCACCTGCGTAAGTAGAGTAAATTATTCTGGCATCTTTTACAAGATCAGAAAATCCACCTTCTTCTACTTTGCATACGCTTCCTGAAATTGAAATAACAGTAACAGGAAGATCCTGGTATCTCTGATAAATCATACCACCGTTAATAGTCTTACCGTCAGTAGTTGTAGGGTCTTTTGCAAAAGAACCACTGACAAACTTTAATTTTAAGAATTCGCCTTTTATATCGTCAATATCAGCATAGTAGATACCATAATGAGCGATATACGGATCATAATATGTATTAGAGCCTTTAAATACTACTTTAGATTTATCTGAATTGTTGTCAAGAACAATATCATAAGCTAAAAGACGGTTATCGGAATCTTTTGTAATGTTTATAATATCGCCTTTTTGAAGTGCGCTTATTTTAACAGCATAGTTTGAAGCTTCCATGTCGGTATATGCATATATAAAGCTTTCTTTATTTTCGCACATATAATTTATCTTTGTAACAAAAGTACCTGTTTCATCAACCGCCTGACGTTTATCAAGTATAACTGCACATTTTGAATTATCTTCACTGTCTTTTGCAAAATATGTATCATAAGGCATGATAATAAGATCAGCATAAACAGAGTCTTTAGAGAAAGAATATGCAGAAACCGTAATTTTTGAACGGTTATTTTTAAACATTTCTCCTAAGATAAAATCTTTTTCCTCTGCGTTATTAAAATCAGAAGGCATAACAAGTATTTTTGTATCTGCATCTAAATATACCTGATTGTTAAATGAACCCGGATATCTTAAATAATATGCTTTAGTTGTATAATGATTTCCTGAGTCATTAAGGAAAAGACTTGTAAATCCATCCTGTCCGTCAGAAAAAGCGGATGCAGCACGTGCAGTTTCAATGTGAGTGATAAGTCCTTCTTCATTTTTTCTTATAACAAACGGTTGTCCCTTAACAAGTTCCTGTTTTAAATATGATCTTTCAACATCTCTTTTTAAAGTTCCGTTTACTGTAACATTGTTACGAACCTGAATTCTTTCTTTTTTCATTGTATTAAGTGAAAATGCGATAATGAAAATATCATCGTCCATAACTCCCGAACCATTTTCAACACCATAAGATAATACGATTTCACCTTCTGTGCCATCAACTACCTCAAGGTTGGCTGCATTTCCGAAAATGTCAAGATATACTTTGTAACTCTTGTTAAGAGAAAGATATTTTTTAAGATTATCATAAACATCACCGGCAAAATTATAAGTTTTGCCATCTGCCTCAAATGTTTTATCCGCTGTGTTTATGGAAGACGGAGTTATAACACTGCTTTCAGTATTAACATACATAAATATGTAATCTCCGTTTACATAGTAAGAAACTACATCATAAACCTTGATATCGCTAAGTGATATTCTTGTTTGATTTTTATCTTTTATAACAATATCTTTTTCATCTTTTTTAAGTTCAAGTGCTGATTTTTCTGAATAGATTGTTTCGTTTTCTATCTCAACTCTTTCAACAAAGAATGTTGTGAAACTTTCAAATTTAACAATCTTATATTCATTTGAGCCATCATTTGAAATAAGAGTAAATCTTCCGTTTTTGGCATTTGAAATTTTTGAGGAATCATATTCCTGTGCCTTGCCGTTATATATAAAGTTGAAAAATCTTGTAACAGATATATTTACATCTTTTTCATTTTGTGTGTAATATAATTTTCCGTCAGAAATTTTAGAAAAATCTTCTTTTGAAATTTCAATTACTTTGTTTTTATTATTGATGTTGATTGTTAAAATTTCGTTTCTGTCTTTTTCTTTGTTAACAGAATATAAAACGTCAACATTATATCCTAAATATTCCCATGCCGCATCAGTTTCAGAATAGAATGAACCGTTTCCGATTACTGCATATTTTTCACTTACGGCAGAATGCCCCGAAAAGCCTGTAAGACTTGTTGCATAAACAACTCCGGACATTTTTCCCATACCGAAATTTTCGGAAAGTATTGTTTTATCTTCGCTTATTTCATAAACTCCGTTTTCACCGTCTAATCCTGTCATTAAAACAAGAGGAATATCAAGTGCATTATGGATAAGTTTTGCAACTTCTCCGCCAAGAAGCATTTCGCCATACGGAAGATCTATACCTTTTGTAAGACCGATCATTTGAGCAGTCGTAATATATTCTGCAAAACCTCCCTGGGTAAGATGTTCGTATCCAAGCAAATGAACAAGAACTTTTATTGCTTCTTCAGGAGTTATGCCTGTGTTTGGTCTGAAAAGTCCGTCAGGATAGCCTGAAACATAACCTTTTTCAACACAGTATGCTACTGAAGAAAAGTACTCGCTTTCAGTCGGAACATCGTAAAAATATACATTATTTCCGTAAACTCCAAGGTTTTCAAGTCCTGCAAGGCTTATAAGAAGTTTTGTAAACTCTCCTCTTGTAGTAACTTTCATAGGATCAAAAGTATCTTTTAGAATTCCTATTGTCTTAAGTTCATCAATTTCATTTTCATAAGTCGGAATAACAACCTCTTCCGCTCCGTTTGCATAGCAGAAAGGTGTAGTAAATAACATTGATAATACTAATAATAAACTAAATATTTTTTTCATAACTAACCCCGCCTTTCTACTTTAATATATATTTGTAAACAGTATAAATAAGATGTGTTGCTTCTGCTCTTGTTGAATTATTTTTTGGTTTGAATGTACCGTCTTCATATCCGCTTATAAGTCCCTCTGCACTAAGCATATTAACAGGATTTTCAGCAAAAGATGAAATATCAGCTCCATCAGTAAATTTATTTACTGCAGTCATTCTTTCATCAAGTTTTTCGTGTTCTGAAAGTCTGTAAATAACTGCTGTAAGCATAACTGCCATTTCTTCTCTTGTGATATTTTCATCAGCACCGAAGTATGAAACGCTCTTACCGTTTGCAATACCTTCTTTTAATGCTGATGCAACAAAAGTGTATGCCCAGTTATCTTTTGTAACATCAGTAAATGATGCTTTTGCAGTTTCATCATATAGGTTGAATAATGTAACAACAATTTTTACAAATTCTGCACGGGTAATATTATTATGAGGATAGAATTTGCCCGGTTCTCTTCCCTGCAGAACTCCCATTTTGAAAAGTTCGTTAATAGCCTCACCTGCCCATGATACATTTTGTATATCATTAAACTGTACAACAGATTCAATTACTTCGGGTTTTGAAGTTTCATCCTGATTGTCAACTGTGGTATTAGACTTTTCAATCACTGAAACGGAGCCACCTCCGCCTCCGCCTATATTTCCTGAAGGAGGAAGAATAACGTTTCCTATATTTTCTTTAAGTTTTTCGTCTAAAAGCGCCTGTGCATTTGTAACTGCATAACTTACAATGTTTACGACAGATGCCTTATCTGAAAGTTTAGTATAATTTTTTAAGATGTATTCTGATGCAGCATCTATTTTAGCATCGGTCATATTTGAATATGAAGTTAAAAGTGCTGTAAGAGAAGGGTCTGAAACTTTCCCGTTATACTCATTAAGTGCACTTAAGATATTTGAATAGTTATCAACTTTTCTTACCTTTGAAAGTGCAACCGCAACTTTAAAAGCCTCTTTGATTTCATTATCCGTTATTAAAGTTTTATTGGTAAGAAGAGTATGAATATCATCTTTATATGCCGATAATAAATACTCGTCATATAAGTCTTCCGTTAATTTTAAATATTCATCTCCGTTATACTCTGAAATTGCTTTTTCAATAACTTTGCTGTTTGACTGATTTGAAAACGCAGTTTTTATAAGAGAACTGTTATAAAGCGATGCAACCGTGTCAATATCATAAGTTCCGTTATAGGAAAGAATGTCCCCTGCGATTTTTAACTGTTCAGCCGTTGTTAAAAGCTTAAACACATCTGTGTCAAATGCCGGTGCTTTATTACCATCTAAGATGTGGGCTGTAAGTTCATTTTCGTCAAATCTTTGCTGACTTGATTTATCGAGTTTTGAAATAAAATCATTTACATCTTTTAGTGCAGGGAAATAAATCTTTTCAAATCCGTAATCCGAAAGATTAATATTATAATCTCCGACTTTAAGCGACGGGACTACATTTAAATCGTCAAATTTATCTGTTTTGATAACTAAAGTAAATTCTCCGTCCCCTTTAACCGAATCTTCGGCTTTTACAAACAAAGGCGGTTGTGAATCGGTGTCAGTAAGAGTAAAAGAAACACTCTTTCCTGCCATAAATTCTTTGGCATTACCTTTTATGGTTACTTCCTGAATAATAGTGGGAGCACCGGGAGCTGTATCTGTATTATTGACAGTTTTATTTATGATTTCCAAATTATCAATTACATATTTTTTAACCAAAATTTTAATTACGGTGTCAGTACTGAATGTTCCCTGTAAGGTCACTTCTTTATCCGAAATGTTGTTTAAATCCTGACCGTTTATTTTTATACTTTCTGTGTAATAACCTGAATCCGGAGTAGCAGTAAGGGTGTATGAAGAGCCTTTTGCAAATTCATATACACCGGAAACTATATCCTTGCCATTTATTTTAACCTGTGCATTTTCAAAGCGTTCCACATTAACCTTTACACCGTCAACCCATTTAACAAACACGGTATATTGACCTGTAAGCCCTTGTATATCCCCAAGTGAAACGGTTTCATTCTTTTCGGCAATTTTAGTTGACAAATAAAATTTCTTACCATTTTTAAGTGCAAGGAAATCGGTTGAAGAAAGAGGTGTAAATCCTGCCTCCAAAAGTCCCGAAATATTTGTAGGGTTTTCTTCCGTTGCAAGATAAATTTCCGAAAGATTATCTACTGTAAATTCTTCGTCTGTACCGGTTGTCTTAATCACGGTTGTTCCGAGAATTCCCGGATATGAGTAAAGAGAGGAAATGTAGTAACCGGGTTCGGATACTTTAAAAATATCGGTAAAATCTTTTGCGTTTTCCTCTGTTTCCCAGTCTGTAAGACCTGTTATATTTCCTTTTTTACTGCTCTTATTATCCGTATATGAACCCTGATATGGAGAAAATGTTTTAAAGTCGTAATACAAAGTGTTTCCTTTTATCTGCGGATAGGTATAATAATCCAAGGTATCAAGTGTAACAAATTCAAAGCTGTTGCCAAGTAAAGTAAGCATACTGTCGTCTTCAAGCTCTGCTTTTGTAACAGAGGTTGCTTCGCCGCCATTACCTGTAACACTGCCTTCAAGATAATAAGAATTTGACAAAGTCAGACTGCCGTATGTAAAATCAACAAGTTTTCCCGAAGTGTAGCAGTTCTCCACCGAAAATTCCGCATTATCGGAAAAAACAAGATAACTTACTGCTCCACCTGCATTGTAACTGTTTTTAATATAGCCTGTTGCTTTAGCCTGAGTACCTGTTCCTCTTAAGTAACATAATGCCGCGCCGCCTGATGTGCCCGATATTATATCACTTGCATTAAAACATTTGTCGATTTTAATCACATCGGGTGCATTGGCAACCGAAAGAACAAGACCTGCGGCAGCGTCTGTATTTTCAGATGAGATATTCCCGTAATTTGCACATCCTGTAAGGGTAATATCCGAACCTGTCGTAGAAGTATAACCGACTAAACCTGCGGCAGCCGGTCCTGTAACATTGGCATAGTTTTTAACATTGTTCAAAGTTATTATTCCGCCGTATGAATAACCGACAGCACCTGCCGCTCCGTAGTTTTTAGTTGCAGTTGAAGTAATTGTTGTGCCTTCTTCAATTGTAGTGTTGGTAATTGTAACCTTTGCATCATCATAAACATAGGCAACAATACCTCCGGCACCTGTGGTTGAACAAATATTTCCTTTTAATTTAAGGTTTCTTACTTCCAGTTCACCGCGTACCGAAGCACTTGTATTTCTTACATAACCGACAAGAGCAGCATTCGATGTATATCCGTCAGGGCTGTTAATTGTAACAGTATACCCCTGACCGTCGATAACTACTTTATCTGTTTTGGTTTCTCCTGTTCTTCCGACATACTGAATTCCCTTATCAGTAACTATATCTTCGGTAAGTTTAAAATACCATACTATCTCCGTTGCAGTATTAACCTGAGGAGCAAGTGTGTTTGCGTATGAATTTCTGAATGTTTTATCTTTGATATTTTTGTCATAATAGTCCTGGTCAACTTCAATCCATGTTATATTACTTTCATCTGCACTTACGCTTACAGGCATAAATGCAAATAAAGAAAGGATTAAACTAACACTTATTATAAGACTTAATATTCTTTTCATTATTTATCCCCCTTTACAGTATTAAATCTGATTTCGCAGTAGTTAAACCATTGAGGTCTTGCAGAGTCGTTACCAAAACCTGTAACTCTTACATATTTAGCCTTAGAAGGTGTAACCTCAACGTTCTGATACTTGCCTTTTACAAACCCTTCGCCTTTTGTCCATCCATTGAATACTTCGGTAAAGTTTACACCGTCAACTGACGTTTCAACCTTGAAGTTATGACCACGGACAACCGACCATAACATATCAACTGAATATAAATCATATTCTTTATCAAATGTGTAAAGTACCCATGAACCTGATATATCGGTACTCCACTGAGTTGTATCAACACCGTCAACAGTAAGTATCGGAGGAGTTGCACTTGAAAGGCTCTTTTCGTCTCCTGTGATATCAGCAACAATTGCGTGGCCTTCTTCTTTATCATTATATATATCAGCAGATGAATTACCTCCTGACAGAATATAAATATTATCCCATGCAACTGACCATTTTAAAAGAAAAATTGTACTTAAATCATCACAGAAAGGATTAACGAAATATTCTCCGTTTACCATTCTTATATTTTCACTGTCTAAAGATAGTGATTTCTTATGTGCAATTGATTTAAAGGTTATAACACTATTTGTAATTTCATATTCTACTAATGCAAGTTTTGAAATTTCTTTTACAGGTAAGAAGAGTTTATCGCCTTCTTCTATAATATCGGACACTTCGTGATAATATCCGTTGAAGTTCATATACTTTGCATTTTCATAAGGTTTTACATAATTTAAGAAGTTTAAGTCTTTTACAAATTCTGAAACTGATCTTAAATTGCATACAATTTTGTAACTGCCTTTTGTTCCTTTGAAGTTAATACATCCGCCGTTTATTGATGCATCAATCTCTTTAACAAAATTTCCGTCTTTATATATTTTCCATTTACCTGCTCTTATGTCGGTAACTAAAATTTCAAATTCGCCTTCCGAGTCTAATTCAAAGGATAAATTCTTTGTAGTTCTGTCTCCTTCTTTACTAAAGAAAACAACTCTGTCTTTAATTTTAGCACCTGCAAAATTATCTGCATCAATATACTCAACTTCCAAAGGTTCAATATTTCCCGATGCATCGGTAACATGCATTACATTTAAGAAATGGTCGTTTTTTGCAGGAGTTTTTGGTGATACCTCAATTCTCCATTCACCAAAGTCTTTTCTTATAAGCGGTGTAACCGCTTTATAGTTTACGCCGTGAACCGAATATTCGTTTCCTTTACCGCCGACTTTTGTAATTGATGCATTGTTAATTTCAGGAAGCAATGTATCATTTATAAGTCTTCCGTTATCTCCCCACTCGGTTTTATCGGCAATCTGTCTTTTTCCGTCAATTGTCGGTTCTTGTTCTGTATGTAATAACCATGTTTTCTTAAAATCAGGGTTTTTAGATGTAACATTGTCAAATACCACAACTGCACCCGGATACTTTTCGTCAAAGAAATTAAAGAATACAAACGAACGTGTAAAGTTTTCAACCGTAATGTCTGCATACGCTTTTGTCAAATCACTCTTCATATATGAATATGAAGGGGAATACATATCTTCGCCGTAGTCTGCCGCAAGAACTTTTGTATATACACTCTGTTCTCTTAGCTTATCCATAGTTCCGCCTGTCGGGTCAACATAAATCTGACCGCCGTCATAAACTTTTGCACTCTTTCTTGGTGCTTCTGCCGGGTTATATATAAGCATTGCATTATGCGCAATAGTCATTCTGTGATAGTTGTTATCATGGTCAGATCCCATCTTAACATTTGTTACTAAATTTCCGTTATCATCATAGAACTGTTCACCGTTATATACGCCCGAGTCAAGTGCTAAAGAGCCTTTGTAATAAATATCAAAATGCCCTTTATCAAGATGGTCATGCCCTGCACCGTGAATGGTAGGTGCAAAAAATCTTACAAGCATATCATTTGTATAGTCGCCTATACCTTTATTCCATCCTGTTCTTGCAACCATAACGCCTTCGTCTTCACCATAAAATCTTGTAAGAGGAAGTTCTTTTTCTGATTTTCTTCCTACATCGGGATTGTTATGAAGTAAGAAGGTAACTCTTGTTATATTTGGAAGTCCGGTTGCAAATCCTGCATTTATTTTAAAGTATCTGTCTCTTATATAAGGATCTTCATAATAGTTTCCAAGATAGAAAAATACAGGCTCGTTTTCAGTAACTTTCATTGTTGGTACGTTGTAACTGTCCCCTGTCTTTAACGAATAGTTGTCAGGACGGGTTATATAAAGCTGGTCATATAAAAGTTTAACAGAATCGCTGTCCATAAGTCCCGGTCTTACGCCGTAATGCATTAAAAGAAGATTCATAGCTTCGTAAGTCATACGTGCTGTATCATAGTCTTTACCCTGAGTATGAACTCCTTTTTCATAATAGAAGTTTCTTGTAGAAAGCATTTCTTCATAGTATTTTCCTGCCGCAATATGATACATTTCAGGATAATCTTCATATATGGCAATACCACAGGACATAAGAGCAACAAAAATATCACCTTCGGATACGTGCCCGTTAAGTCGTCCGTGAGCAGTAATTACAGGATAACCGTTTTCTAAAGAAGATGCATTGTCAAGCATATAGGAAATAAGATTCAACTTGTCAGAATCGGTAAGTGCATCGTAACACCAGTCGTAAACTTCAGCAAGAAGTTTCATAATATATCCCGATTCACGAAGACTTCCTATTTCAGTCGAGCCTGAAGCATATAATTTTGAAAGTGTTATCATTGAATCAACCGCTTTTCTTGCGTACTCCTTATTTTTTGTAAGAAGATACATAAAAGCATTACCTTCAATATATACTGCTGCATTCTGGGTTTCAGCCATCTGCTTTTCAGTAAGCGGTTTTTCAATTTCCTTTAACATCTCTTCATATACTTTTTTATTTTCAGGATGGGAAAAGTTTTTCTTTATGGTTTCCAATCTTTCACTATTTACAAAAACTCTCGGTCTTGTTGAAACAGGTTTAAAAGGTGGAAGAGGATAACTTAAATTTTCATAATCAGTTGTATCTTTCCCAAGATAAAAAGGACCTGTAGATTCGCCCATACCTCTTGGTACATAGAAAGGATCTGATGTTATAACAATTTTATCAACAATTGTTCCGAATGATCTGAACATAATATTTATAGATGTAATCTGCCCTTCGGATACAGGAATAGAGTCAAGATTGTACCATCCCCATACACCTACCTTATCATTTACAGCAGGTGATAATGACTGATAAAGAGTAGTATCTTCACCTCTTGAATAAGCAACGTTACCTGATAATGAACTTATTTTAAATCGCATCCATACTTTAGCATTTACTCTTTCTTCGGATGTTAAATATAATCTGTACTGTATTAAAGACGCTCCTGTTTTAGAAGAGTTGGTGCCTATCGCCTGTCCAAGCGTAAGTCCCGCACCTCCCGATGCAGTTTCGTCAGTCTGAATACGATAGTTTGACTGCTCTAAAGGATAAGCCTCCGCCTCATATTCGATAGTCTGATTGTCTTTTGTAAGAACTAACGGATTACTCTTAAGTCCGTAATCTGAAACATTCAGAGTGTCTTCTGCAAATGATATAACAGGACAAACTGATAAAATCATTATACCTGCAATCAGCAGTGCGATAATTTTGTTTTTCATAACTTTACTCCCTTCTGTAAATGCACTATGGCATATTTGCATTTCCTTTATTCCTCATTCCTATTTCCTGATTACTAATTGAAATAATTCATTATTCATTAGCGGAACGCAATTTAAATGTAAAGTGCAAAAGGCAAAGTGCAAAATAATCAGGTCATTTTGCATTTTGCGTTTTGCATTTTGAACTTTGCGCTTTGCCGCAGGCATTGGTTTTGCATTTTGCATTTGCGGGAGGGCACTGAGACCCTCCCCCTACAAATGGTCCGGAGTTTTTTAACATCTCCGTGCAAAATGCTTGTAAAAATTAATATAGGATGGATTATTCTGATACAACAACGGGTCTTACATCGCCATATACTTTTGTTTCTTCGCCAAAGCCTTCGTATATAACATAAGGTCTTATTGTGTATTCTCCCGGAATTAAAAGATCTCCGTAGAATAATACACCGTAACGATTTGTTCCCTGTACTTCTGTATTCTTAATTGCATCGGCATCTACTGTTGTTCCATCTAAAGTTGTAAGTTCAATGCCATAACCTTTTAAGTTCCAGCCAAATACATCCTGTGCTACACCAAATGTTGCGATATAGTTACCAGTGTATGCAACTTCTTTTCCGCCTGCATAAGTACCGTCGATTGTTTCGTTGGCAAAATATCCTGCACCAACTGTACCTAATGTTTCAGGAATTTCATCAGCTGCTTTAACTAATTTATATGGGTTATTTTTAAGAACAGGATATGGATATGCATCTTCTTTTGTTAAGTTTACAGGAGTTTCAAATGCATCTCCAAGTGTTGTAGCGAGCTGCTTAAGCTCAGCAGTAGTCACTCCGGTTACAACTGTATCCTGTGCTGCATTTGGGTTCACTTTCTGAATTGTATAAACCTTGGTCATCGTTATGCCTTCTGCTTCATTAAATCTTCTTAAAGAAGTGCTTGCATTATAAACGCCGGTCATATTACATAAATTAGCCATTGTTCCGCCGAGAGTACCAGCTGATATTTCTCCGATGTTAAAGCTGTTGGTAATATTTACAGTTGCACTTGTCTGACCATAAACCAATGCGCAAGCAGCACGGTCCCACCCATTTTTAACAACACCCGTGTTATATGAATTTAGTACATTAATCGTTTGTGAATAATTTCCGCTGTTAGCCAAACCGGATATCGGTGTATTAGAGGTTGCTGTAGTTGTGATTGCTCCTTCGTTAACGCATCCGTCTATCGTCAGACTGCATTGGCGGATAAAGGCAACTAAACCTGCCAAGTATATTCCATTCGATGATATGTTCCCAGTGTTTTTTGAATTCGAAATTGTCATTGGGTTCGAGGAACGGGCATAACCTACGATACCTCCGATGTAAGAACCAGTGCCTGATATGTTACCTTTGTTAACACAGTTATTAATTGTAACTGTAGATGCCTGATATACATATCCGAACAACCCGCCTATACCGGAAACAGAGGTGGCAGTCGAGTTAAGGGTCACGTTGCTTTCAACATTTGTAATTGTTACTTTAGAGTACACTTTGTCAGCCAGTGCACCCAAAAAACCAGCAGTGGAATCTATAGTACCTGCAAGTTTTAAATTGCTGACTTCAACTGTCAAATTTGTGTTTGTGGAATCTCCCAAAACATTGAACAAACCGCCAGTTCTTTCTCCTGCAAGAGTAATGGTGTTTCCGTTACCGTTAATATATAAATCTCCTCCAGTTAACAGTACACAATTAATAGTTACAGGAGTTGTAATGCTGTAGTATCCGGACCATTTTTGGTTAGCATATTTATCTGTATATGCAGCTATATTGTCAGCATTAACAATATATGGGTCATCTACAGTACCTGTACCCAACTTTTCTGCCGCACTAACTGTTAAAGGCGCAAAAGCAAATAATGAAAGCACCATCATTAAAACTAAGCTTAAGCTTATAATTTTTTTCATAATTTTTTCATCTCCTTTTTTAAGATTCAGCAGCAAACATCTCAACGGTTGTGATATTGGAATTGGACATTCCTGTATCCGCCAACCAACCGCTAAGACCGCTGTTTGCCATCTGGTTGCTGTTTGTAACAGTTGTAATTGTTGCCTGTGGTTTTTGATAATTTTTCATATTATCATCCTTTCTTTATATTTATTTTAAGAGAGCCGATTTGGTCTCTTGAAATACATTGTTTTTGACCTTGCGGTCAATAAACGATATGTTTCCTTGCGGAAACTCGATATGTGCATTGGCACTCGATACAAAATAATAGTGCGAAATTCGAAGTTCGAAATTCGAAATGAAGGAAGCAAAAAGATGCTATATAGCCTTTTTGCTGTTGCCTATTTTCAAATTCTATTAAACCCATTTAGATTATTTTAGTTGTTTCGTTTCGGTTCGTCGAAAATCGCCGAACCCTACATTTATGAATTTAATAAAAGTTTGAAATCGAAGATTTCCCATTAATTCCATAAATTGCAAAGCAATTTATACCTTACCTCTTCACTATTAGTTATTACCTGATGCAAATCAAAGATTTGCATTGTAGCGTTCCTGTGCTTTATCAAGTGCTTCTAAAAGTTTATTTACGCCGCGTTTTTCAGCGTCTTTTAACCAGTTTTCCCAGTCTTTGTCTGTACCGTTATTTAAGATGTATTTTGTAACGAATTCTTCTGCACCTTTTGAAAGGTCAATTAAGATTGCGTTAACTGTTTCTGATTCTTTTTCGGTAAGAGTAAGATTTGGGTCAGAAGGCCAGTAGCCTCTTTTTGAAATTTTATCGATTGCTTCCTGCTGAATAGGTGACAGATTAAAGTAAGCACTTCTTCTGTCAGTTCTTAAGTGAAGACCTGTTGAGAAAAGACCATAAGTTTTCTGAAGGTCTGTCATAGCAGGTGTTCTGTCGGTATATGCAGGATATTTTGCCATACCCTTTTCATCAAGATTATATGTAACACCTTCAATACCCATTGTAGAAAGTTCAGCACCTGATGGGCTTAGTAAATAGTCTAACACCTGAAGAGCAAGAAGTGAATTTTTGCTTTTCTTAACTACAGGACCCATAGATACTTTTGAAACTTCTTTCATTTTACCTTTACCGATAGGTAAAGCTGCACGCATATCGTATCCCGGAACGGTCTCAGCATTCTGAGTATTTAACTGTTCCATTTTACCTATCCAGCTTATAGTAACAAAAGATTTATCTTTTTGTGAAATATTTGCTGTAAGAGCATTTGCAGTCATAGTTAAAAATTCAGGGGCAAGAAGTTTTTCGTCATATAATTTTTTAACAAAATCAATAACTTCTTTAACTTTTTTGCTTGTACCGCCAAACTGCCATTTACCTAATTCTTCATCGTAGTATTCCTGAGGGAATCTTAAACCGGAATGACCTGCAATAGAGTCAATCATTTTTGTGCTGTTAGCCACTACGAATGGATAACTGTTAGGATAAAGTTCTTTTAATTTTTTAAGTGTCTGATAGAATTCTTCCTGATTTGTCCATTCTTTAAGACCGTGTTTATCAAAGATATCTTTACGATACATTAAAAGGTTGCTTGTTACTTCTAAAGCAGTATCATATTTAGGATAAACATAAAGTCCTTTACCTTTTGAATACCAGTAACTTAGTTTGCCTTTTGTGTTGTACTCTTCCGCTTTGTCAAAGAACATTGTCTTTAAGTTTGGAAGTTGGTCAAGGTGTTGCGTGATTTCTTCAAAAGCTCCCTGATCTCCATATTCACCGATATCCTGGGAAGACAGTGAATTCTGGAAAATGTCCGGCATATCATCCCCTGAAGCAACAAGAACACTTGTTTTCTGAGAAAGAATTGAAGCTGATACAGGTAGTACGTCAAGGTCAACGCCTGTTCTTTTTTCAAGTTCTTTAACAAACTCAGAATTGTTAACATCAGGGTGGTCTGTTGTGCTTATTAAAGCAGTAATTTTTGTACCGTCTTTAGTAAGCGGAAGTTTAAGACCGCCGGTATCACCGTAATCGCCTTCTACCGCAATGTTTCCTGCCGATCCGCCATTTGTACCGGAACAAGCTGAAAACATAGATAAAATAAGCATAAGACAAATTACAAGTGAAATTGGTTTTAATGCTTTTTTCATTTTTTTCATCCTTTCTTAAAATTTATTTATAAGAGAACCAAAAGGTCTCTTGAAATACATAAATTCAGTGAATTGAGCCTTGCGACTCATGAATTGAAATCAAAGATTTCGTGAATTGAAAATTTAAATTTTCATGAATTGCAAATTTACAATTTGCATTGCGGTATAAAATTTTCAAAAAGAAAATTTTATGAATTTAATTTCAAAAACGCATTCTGCGTTTTTACCTTAATGCACCGTAAGGTGCAATTCATGATGCAAAGCATCAATTCATGGATATAATCCAATTCATGACAACCAAAGTTGTCAATTCATTATTTTATGAATTTATACCTTTATTCCTGATTCCTAATTGAAATAATTACCTCCGTAATTATTTTAAAATGTCTTTTGCAGAATCTAAGTCAGCATAGATTATTAAATCTTTATGTGTTTTTAACATTGTTGAAGGAATCATATTTGTTAATTCTTCGGTATGTACTGTTTTTTCAATCGCCCATGCTTTTACAGGATACGGTACACAGGAAACGATTCTTTCACACTGCATTATCTGATAAACTGTCATTGATACGGCTTTCTTTGGTACATCATCAAAGGTTGGGAACCAGCCTTCGCCAAGTTGTTGTTTTCTGCATTTTTCATCAAGTTCAACAATGTGGTATGCTTCTTTTGTTTCAAAGTTTGCAGGTGGGTCATTAAATGCGATATGTGCATTTTCCCCTATACCGATTAAACCGATATCTATTGGTAATTCTCTTATTTCTTCTGTTAGTTTTTTAATACCTTCTTCTGTTCCGTCAACAAAGTGTGCTTTCTTTAAGTTACCTACTTTATCAACAAATCTTTCTTTTAGGTATTTTCTAAAAGATGCAGGATGAGTTTCAGGTAAGACAACATATTCGTCTAAGTGGAACATTTCAACCTTTGCCCAGTCAACATCTTCTTCTACTAAATGTTTAATTGTATCAAACTGAGATGCACCTGTTGATAATGCTATTCTTGCATAGCCTTTTTTTGCTATTACTTCTCTTAATACTGCTGCAGTATGAGCTGCTGCGCTTTTACCTAATTCATCAGGGTTTTTACAAATTCTTAGTTCCATTTTTCATTTCTCCTTTGTATATAATTCTGCATTTTGCACTTTATATTTTGCATTTTACATTTAATAAACTTCATTATTTCTTGTAAGAGGGTTTAATGGGTACGGATTGTAATCGATAAATTTCAAATCCCCGAATAGCCCCTTAACAAATCCTCTTATCGCCTCTTCGGTATAACTGTAACAGTTAACAAATGTATAACAAGCGGTAAAGTAGTTATAGTAGATATCAGTACATCCGAAGGATACTCCTACTGATTTTTCAACACCTTTTACCATCATATTGTATAAAGACATACATTCCTTACCAAAGAAGAACTGTGCTCCCTGCGGTGCGTGAAAACCGATATAGGTTGCATATACGATTAAATCATAATCGTCAATCGTATCGTTATCCTCGTATGCAAATCCTTCCTGGAAGTCTGCTTTCATGCCGTATTTTTCAAATTCGTCTGTCATATATTTTTCAATCTTCTTACGACACATCTCAGAATATCCGATATAGACTATTTTAACTTTTTTAACTTTTTCTTTATTTACAGGTACAAACCCTGTTTTATTTGCTACAAGGGTAAGTCCGTTTTCGGCAATTTCACGGCTTACTTTATGAATATTGTCAGCTATTTCTTTTCTTCTTTCATCTGACACGTGCGGAATTTCTTTTTTTTCAAAAAGTCCGTACTTTTCTTTAAGATTTAAAACTCTCTGACACGCATCATCAATTCTTTCTTCTGAAAGTTCTCCCGATAATACCGCTTCTTCTACGATGTCTATGTAATTAAGATGTGCAGGTGCGATTATCATATCCATACCTGCTTTCAAACATTCGATATAGGATTTTTCACCGGGATATATCGCTTTAAATGCTTTCATATTCGAGTCATCAGATAAGCATACACCTTCAAAACCAAGTTTTCCTTTGATAAGTTCTGTGATTACCTTGTATGATAACGAACAGGGAAGAAGTGATCCGTTTACCAAAGTATCATCAACCGCTTTAAAGGTAACGTGGCCAAGCATAATGCTGTCAACCCCTGCTTCGATACATGCCATAAATTCTCTGCCCTGAGTTCTTTCCCATTCTTCAAAACTCGGTGTATAAGACGCTGTGCAGTAGTGAGTATCTCTTGTATCGTAAGGGTCAACACCGGGAAAATGTTTTGCACCTGTTGCCACCCCTGCTGCCTGCATCCCTTTTATAAACTCTTTTAAAAGACTTATATTGTTTTCGGTATCACTTGAAAGTTGCCTTAAATCCATATAATGCCCTGCATTATCTGCTACCGGGCTCCATATCCAGTTAAAACCTGTTGCAAGGATATCATCCCCCAAAGCCTTTGCATATTTATACGAAAGTTCGGGGCTCCTTGTTGCCCCAAGACCACCTGCAGTCGGAAGTGCCGCATGGTTTTCAAATTTATTTTCAGGAATACCCTGTGCTGCATCAATTGCAGGCATAACCGGAATTCTAATACATTCGTTAACGTAGTTCATACAGTTTATGAACATATCTTCTTTTTTCCCGAGAAGTTCAGGATTGCCAAGCTTAGTTTCAATCTCTTTGTAAACTTCCTTGGTTTCTGAGCTTACCCAGAATGATCCGACAGGATTGTTTTTAAAATATTCTCTTTGATTTTCTATTTTCTTAAGATTGTTAAGATGAAAGATAACAGTCTGACCGATTTTTTCTCTCAATGTAAGTTCTTTTAATTCAGGTTTTTTCATTTTCTATTCCCTTTCTGATTCCTGATTGAAATAATTATGCAATAAGAACTTTAAATTATTTCAAAAATTCATTTATGTAAACTCTTCTTTTTTCTTTCATCGAGATATTTGCCGCCGCCCCAACAGCTATAGACATTATTCCTGCTCTTAAGTCTGCCATTTGACAAAGAGAGTCTTCTTTAATACCTCTAAAGAGCATATCTCTTAAATTATCATCTGCTCCGCCGTGTCCTTCCGCTGTTTGCTGTACTACAGGGATTTCTTTTTTGTTTCCGCTCCTGTCATAAACAGTTATTGTATCCTTAGCAGATTCTTCATAACCGTTAAGATTTATAAGGATTTTTTTAACTTCCATTCTTCCTTTGGTTCCGTTTAAGCAAAGATTAAGTCCTTCATACGGAGAATGAGCAATAAGAGAATAACTCATTACAGCCCCTTTAGAATATTCTACATTAACACTGACACTATCTTCAATGTCAATTTTTTCCGAGAACACACATTGGTCTCTGAAATATCCGTCGACATCTTCACAGCCGTGATATATCTCCTTATTTATTTCTTCTTTATCAATATCAAAATAGAATTCACAAGTATTTTTATACTTACAGGTAAGGCATCTTTCGCCTCTTTCTTCTCTTTGAGGTCCGTAAAATCTTCTTGTACCAAAAGCATTAACACTGACAGGTTCTTCCTCTAAAAACCAGTTTACAAGGTCGAAATGATGAGTTGATTTGTGAATAAGAAGACTTCCCGAGTTTTCACGCATTCTGTGCCAACGTCTGAAATAGTCTGCTCCGTGGGTTGTATTTAACATCCATTCAAAGTGAACACTTAAGATGTCCCCTATTTCACCTGATTTTATAAGTTCCTTAACTTGTTTAAAGAAAGGTTGGAATCTTAAATTAAAAGTAACTATTACATCTTTTTCCGATTTGTCTTCAGCATCCTTTATCTTTAACGCTTTTTCAAAGTTTGTTGTAACAGGTTTTTCGGAAATTACACCACAACCCTTTTCAAGTGCTTTTTCGATATAATAATCATGGTCGCAATCTTTACAAGTTACAATCACGCAATCAGGTTTAACATCATCTATCATTTTATCAAAGTCAGCATAAACGGGAATTTCAGCCCCCGACATTTTGCTGGCCAGTTCGGCACGTTTATAGTTAGCATCATAAACTCCGCAAAGTTTTGCACAATCTCCATATTTTTTTACAAGCGGTACAGAATACGCAAGAATTCCTCTGTTTCCGCAACCAACTTGTACATATTTCTTCATTTTCATTCATCTCCTAAAGCGTTGTATATTATATATGCAACGATATATAATAATTTTATCACATTGTTATATAAAAATACATATACGTTATTTTCTTTTTCTAGGACAGAATTGCACTTATTATATTTTCTTCACCTTCTTGATTTTAGTGAATTTCCAAACAAACATAGAACATTATCACACACATAAAGATGAAATTGCAAAGCACAAACAGCACACAATAACAAAAATGTTCATTAGCTGCCCGAAAAAAGAATATATTTGTAAATATTTTTTTCTAAAAATCTTGACACTCTAATTTTACTATGTTATCATTTTTATGTAAATGAACTACGCTTGTTTTTTTAGGACGAAATTGTCTTGTATTTATATTTAGTGCCCCCGAAAAAACAAGGTTTGTACGATATTTTTGGACATTTCTGCAATAGTTTGGACGAAACTGTAGGAGGACTTTATGGACACTGTATCAAGAGTTTCCTTTTTTAAATCAAAACCACTTTTAATACATACTGCCGACATAGTATTTCATCTTTCTTCTTCGATGTGGAAAGGAGACCCTGCGGGGCATATAGGAGAATTCGATACTTTTTTCTATGTTTTAGAGGGAGAAGTAATACTTTCGATTGATTCTCAGTATTATTCGGTAAAATCAGGGCAGATGGCATTTTTGCCAAAAGGGAGATTCAGAAAATACACTCAGGCTTCTGACAGATTCGTTATGTATGAAACAAGATTTATAGCAGAGCTTGACAAAAACAATCTTATGGAAAGCCTTGGTGTTACTGAGAATAACCTTGTTATAACTGTGCCTGACAATGAAAAAATGGCAGAACTTTTTTTAACAGCACATCGTGAAGAAGTGAACAAAGATTCTTTTTTTGAAATAACCTGTTCAGCTAATATTTTATCAATTATAAAGATATTTGTTGAAACAGCAAGAAGAAAATACCTTTTATCCCAAAGTGATATTGAACTTTTTGAAAAAATTATAAATTATATGCAGGAAAATATTAATAGCACGATTACCATAAATGACCTTGCAAAAATAGCACACATTGAAAGCACGTATCTTATAAAGAAATTTAAAAAAGTATACGGAGTGCCTCCGCTTACCTATTTTTCCAATATAAAATATCACAAAGCCGTGGAACTCTTACTCAGTACAAATAATACAATTGAAAACATATCAAATTCCCTTGGAATAACCGACGTTGCATACTTTTCAAGATGGTTTAAGAAAAACTGTAATATGCCACCTACTGAATTTAGAAGGTTGCTTCAAAGATAAAAAAAGGCAGTTAAAAATTTAAATTTTTAACTGCCTTTTTGGGGAATAGCAAAAAGTATAAATTCCAAATATTTTTTAAAAATCTTTACCTTCATTTTGCTTTTTTATCTTATTGAACTTGATGTATATATTCTTTCGTATTTATGCACACCTGATGTTGCATACGGAAGTCTCTTTTCTTCAAGCTCTTCTATTTTTGTAATTTCTCCGTTCAAGTACTCTTCAATTCTTAAAATCGCAGTATCAATTCTTGAAATGAGTCCGCCATAACGAACGTCAAGAACTTCAAACCCAAACGGTTTATTTGTTTTATGCCACATTTTTCTTTGGATTTTTTGCAAAACGGAAACTTTATCAGATAAGAGAGGAAGTTTTTTTGTTGTAAGCATTTTAAGGTACTCTCTGTCATTTTTAAAATATGCTTTTCTTAAATTTTCGGCAATTTCACATTTTAAAGACAGCATATCACATATTTTATAAGAAAAATCGTAATACATTTCCCATTTATCGTCTTTTTTAACATACTTTTTCAAATCTTCGGAAAGTTTTTTATAATGCTCCGACATAGGTTGTTTGTCGAGATAGTCGTCCACTACTCCCATAAGGATATCCTGCCAGAAGAAACATTTTCCGTAGTATCTGTCCGACAAAAGTTCGCCATTTTTTTCTCTTTCAAAATCATTATGATAATCACTCATACGAATAAGCGCATCATAGTTAAATCCTGTTATAAACTCAAAATTTTCTTTGATATTTTCAGCCAAAACTTCATCGTTATACATATGTTCCCCATACGCCTGCAAAGGAAGAAGTGTATAGAAATAGTCACATTCGGTACCATTATCGCCAAACATACTGCATCCTACACGTTTAAATCCATATTTTTTAGCAAGAGGCATACATATTTCAACATTTCTAAGGCTATATTTCTGATCGCAAAGATGTCCTTTGAAACTCCAGACACCGCCTGTATATGTAGCGTTTTTGCTTAAATCCATCTGATTTTCCATAAGACTTTCAACAAGACCATCAGGATTAACACCTCTGTAATACCATAATCCCAAAGCAACATTTTCAGGAATAAGGTCTTTTACTTCCTGGGAAAATTTTATAGTTTTATCGTAGTAATCACCTGTTTTCGAAGCAAGTCTGAAGAACATATCTCCCGCAGAATCCTGCTCCAGCCCAAGTTTTTTTGTTATCTTACAAATCCTGTTAAGATGCGATAAGAAAATATCTGTTTTATCTTTATATCCATTTTTTCTAAGATACTCGCCTAATCCTAAAGTATGAGCTTCGTCAAGTGCAAGGTGAATTTTTTTTGAACGGAAGGGTTTTGTTGCAGTTTTAATTAAAAGTTCTAAAAACTCGTAAGTTTTTTCACTTTCTGCAAGTAAAACTGTATCAGTATCTCTTACATCACGTGATTCATGATATTTAAGATACTGTTCCATATGCCCCAAAGCCTCTATTGCAGGGAAAACTTCAACACCTAAAGAATATGCAAAGTCGTCAAGTTCCTTTAATTCTTCATAGGTATATCTTCCTCGCATATATCCGAAGTATGGCCTTTCTTTAACTTCGAATACATCTTCCATATATAAAGAAAGTCCGTTCAGCCCCATAAGAGCAATGTATTTTACATACTCTTTTAAACTTTCTATTCTCATTACACCGTTTCTTGACACATCAAGCATTACATTTAAAAAATCAATTTTGATTTCTTCATTTATTTCGAAATTGCTTTTCTTAGTGCAATTTTTTAAAAAAAGTGCAAAAATTCTGAAAAAAGAGGCTTTTGTTATATAAGAAATTTCCCCTTTAGAGCCGTCAAAACGTGCATAAAGCTCATTCCCTTTTTTTACTTCAACTATAATTCCGTCATTACTTTCTTCAAAATTAAGAACAGTTTTAATATGGGAAATTCCTTCTTTTAATTCCTTAAAGTCTCCCTTAAAATTTAATTCAATCATTTTTATCATCCTTTAGATAATATGCTATTCCCGGAATAGTAATATGGGGAACATCATAAGTGTTATAGTATTTCTTTTCTATTATATCACTTATATTTACAGGATCTGACAACTCGCAATCAATATCTGTAAGTTTTTTTGCAATCTTAGCAAAAACGGAATAATTCCCTCTTGTGTATATTGACACATCGTCGGAAAATTCATTTCTTACCATTTCGATA
Source organism: Clostridia bacterium (assembly GCA_045654005.1). GTDB lineage: Bacteria > Bacillota > Clostridia > UMGS1840 > HGM11507 > SIG450. Next base: position 4,283 of record JAZOMN010000085.1, on the reverse strand, counting down.
GTTTGCATAAGGTCATACGCTTTTATAGCACCCATTGAGTCTCCAAGCATAAACAGGCTCTTATTTATTTTATCTGAAATTGATGCTATATTTTCTTTTTCTTCCTGCTTACCTTTCATTTTATGAGGAAGATTTTTTCCCATAGCAAAAAGATCAACAACAAATGCTGCTCTGCCGTTTTCACAAATTTTTCTTATTTTATCTTTGTTATATGAAAGTGCATTTGTTCCATCTTCCCAAAGACATATTGTAACAGGAATGTTTTTATCCTTGTTCTCAACACTTTTAAACATAAATCCATAACAAGGTAAAAATTCCCCTGTAAACCAAAGATGAGTTGATACCCAAAGCCCATCATCGTAAAAAGTATAGGCTTTGTCAAAATTCCTTAAATTGCATTCAAATTTTTCTTCTCTTCCGTTATATACAATATCTTTTAATGTCTTTAGATTTTCACTTTTTTTCTTTTCTTCAAATTCTTTTAAATTTTCTTCAAAAACTGTTAAACTATCGGGAAAATCAATAATAACCCTGCCACTTTTTGTTGCAAAAAGTTTTTCTTCGCAAAGTGGATTTTTGCTTATGTTATTTGAGAATGTTTTTATATTACATAAATTTTCTCTGAAAAATTCTCTTGCCGATAAAGCAAGTTTTTCAGAATATGCATGCATATGTTCTAAAGCTGTAAGATGTATATTATTCTCATAGCCTAAAAGACCATATAGTCTTTTGGTTTCTTTGAAAAGTTTATTAACACCTTCAATAGGAATATAATCATAAAGTGCACCTAAAATCATAATCGGTTTTGGGCACATACAAAGGAATATCTCAAAAACATCTATATTGTTTTTAAGCACATTCTGCCATATTTGTTCAGAGTCTGCCGCTCCTCCCGAAAGGAAATATTCTCTTCCCGAAGATGGCCAGCACCCCGGTGCAGCGGCTTTGATTCTGTCATCATACGCCATAAGAAGCGAGGTCATAGTACCTCCGCCCGAGATACCTGTCGCACCAATTCTTTCTTTATCAACTTCTTCTAAACTTTCAAGATAGTCAACTGACCTTAATGCATCAGCAAGAAAATATTTAATAGAATTTTCACCAATCAAGAAACACTGAGTTCCAAACTGATGATGATTTGGCACCGCAGGGGCAATTACCGTCATACCGTCTTTGTCAACATACTGTTCTCTTTCCCCTTGACCAACAGGGTCGGTTATAAGGACGATAATACCGCATGATGCAATTATTCTTGCTGCAGTCTGATATGAAGGATACGCTTTTCCGTTGCCGGAATGCCCACACTGCAAAAGTACAGCAGGGCATTTTTCCTCACGGTTTTTTGGAATATATAAGTTGCCTGTTATATATACATTTTCTCTTGAATTAAAGATAACTTTTTTTATAGTAAGGTCATCTTCTAAAATTTCGTCTGTGATTTTTGCATTTAAAGGATAATTCTTATCATAAGGTAATTTCCCCATTGTGTCTTTAAATGCTTTTTTGGATTTTTCAATATATGAAATAAGTTTTTCTTTTGTATCTGCAGCTTTTCTTAAGTTATCAATTCTGTCATACGCTTCAAGTATTCTCTTTTCAACATGGAAAAATGCTTTATCATGCATACTGTAAAAAATTGATGCATCTAAAGACTTTTCAATATTATTTATACTCAAAAAAATCACTCCCCAAATACAACGCTTACTAAAGTTCCGTAATCTTTGATTTTAATAATTGCTTTACCGTCAGAAATCTTAACTTTATAAGTTGTCTTCTTGTCAGGAGAATATACTTTAAATAATTTCTTTTCTTTTAGCATTTCATCGCTGAACTCAACTTTTAATTTTTTAAGATCTCTTTCTGCATCTGCATTTAAAATATGTAAAACAAGTTTATCATCTTTTGTTATTCTTGTTTCTACAAGTACATCCGATTCACTTACTGTAATCTTTTTATCAATATGTTTTAAAATTTCATCTTGTGTAGTGATTATCGCACCATCAATTCCATGAAGATCTAAAATTTCATTATTACGGCTTCTTGCCTTTGTATTTTCATTATAATGTCCAAAGCCTTCGGTTGCAATAATTTTTACACCTTTTTTAGAAACCTCTTTAAGGTCATGATACATACTGTCTTTACAATAAAGAATTTTAGGAAGTACTATTGTATCTCCCTCTTTTAAGTTTTTGATTTCTTCTTCTGTGATAATTGAATATCTTACGCCGTTTTCAGTAAGGAAGTTAGGCAGATTAAACACTTCGTCTATTGCCCCTTCTGCGCAAACATAATTGTCATAATTAAAGAGAACTTTTAAGTTGTTATATGATTTTGCATCAAAAATATTATAATTTTTATTAAAATAATCGAAAGAATCTTTCAAGGCATCCTTAAGATATGGTGTATCTATTGCAACTTCATCGCCTTCGCCCATTGTTCTTACAGTCCATGGAGAACCTACTATACCGCCGTAAATAGCTCCCTGCATAATGGTTCCTAAAACAACTGACGGTTTAGCCGGGAACTGATGACGTTTCCCATTCTGACTGGCCCATGAAGTGTCAAAAACTTTATATCCAAATCTTTCTCCGTGTTTATACGCCAATGTCTGACCGCTTGATCTTCCATAGCGTTTACCGAAATATCCCCCTGCGTTTTCAACGAAAACATAGTCGCAACTGTCCGGAGTTCCTCCAGGATCATATCCTATAGTTCTTGACTGTCTTGTAGCGTCCACAAAAACTCCTGCACGAGGGAACCCCGGATTATGTAAAACTTTCGCCTTGCCGTCCGACACTTCTTTTACATAATCAAAACAGTTTTTATGAAAATCTGCTACTGTTTTTCTTAAAAATCTGAAGTACCACATAAATAAAACATCGTGGATATTGCCTTTAGGGCATATTTCATGAATATCTGCAGAATAATTAGGATAATCATAGCATGGGATTTTAACATTATCAAAGTCTTTAATACCCATAACTTCATACGGATTTTTAACGTTTTCTTTTAGAAATTCCCTGAATTTTCTCTGGCAATTTTCACAATAGCAATAAACCATTGCTGCGTTGTCAAAGTGGAAACCGTCAAGACCGATTTCCTCAATTCCGTATTTTATGACACTTTTTAAATGTTCAAAATACTTATCACTGTTAAAGCATGGTCTCGGTCTGTAATACTGGTTTCCAAGTGTAGGATGATATTTACCATTCATATCTACTACAAGCATTTCTTCTACATCAGGGCGTTCCTTTGTTATATTTTCAGTATAAATAGAACCCATTGACATATATCCTAAAACTTTTATGCCGTATTTATGAGCAATTTTAGTAAGTTCTTTTGTTCTGTCCATCTCTTCCTTTTCAAAAAGTATTCCGGAACCTTTGTAAAAATGGGTATAGATTGTGTTAATACCAAGTTCTGCACCCTTTTTTATAAGTTCTTCCGAATGGATTCTGTCATACCACTCATCTACCCATTCACCGATACTGAAAACTGTTCCACCGTCATTTCCCATTCTTTTTAAGTGGTATATAGGTTCGTGATTCCAGTATGACCATACTACAGGTTTATTCATAATATTTTACCTCTTTTATATATTTTTTAAATCTATAATGTGTACTGACGGTGTGAATCCGTCGGTTTCTCCTAAATATAATTTATTGTTGTGATATGCTGAGGAATGGAAATAACAACGATAGTTCTTATCGTTAACAGGACCTAAATCGATCTTTCTGCCTTTTCCTGTTGATTTAGGGTCAAATCTTATTAGGTGCATATTAGGATATCCTGCACCAATCCAGATAATTCCGTCATCATCTTCTTCCATAGTTGCAACTCTTCCGCTTTCAGTTGCCTGACCGATACATTCAAATCTTTCTTCTTCCCAGTGGAATTTGAATAAAAGTGAGTTTGCAACCATACCAACATATATTTCCCCTGATTTTGTTACAATCCATTGGTCAATACCCTGGTTACCTGCAATTTTAGAGCCGATATCTCTTAAAATAACTGTATCCAAGTGATAGAATCTGTCTTCATCAGGATTATATTTTGCAAGACGAAGAGTTTTACTGTAATAGTCAACCCAACCAAGATAGCAAATTCCGTTAGGCGCAATTACCATATTGTGATGACCATATTCAGAAATTCTTCCGTGATCTGTTACATTTCCCGTAGCAATATCAACTACTAAGAAATGATTATCAGGAATAGTATTTATATATGCTTTATTTCTTTTAGCATCTACCTGCATAGACTGTGAGTACATAAAGCGAGGCATA
>JAZOMN010000084.1:0-5759 GCA_045654005.1 Clostridia bacterium | reverse complement strand
ACTAAGCAGTATAAGGGGAAAACTCTTTTCTTATAAAATAACCTTGATTATGGTCGCAAACAGGGCAATTTTTCGGTGCTTCTTTTCCTTTATGGATATGTCCGCAATTTAAACATAACCATTCAACTTCATTATCATCACAGAATAATTTGTTGTTTTCAAGAAGGTTTGCAAATTGTAAAAATCTTTCTGCATGAGTTTTTTCAATCATTGCAATTTTATCAAACAAGTTTGCAATCTTAAAGAATCCTTCTTCTTTTGCAATTCTTGCAAATTCAGGATAAACAGGGGAAAATTCTTCTTGTTCATTATGAACAGCACTTTTTAAAAGTTCCAAAATATTTGAAGATTTATCTACAGGATATCCGCCTTCGATATTTATATTTTCACCTTTTAGTTCTCCTAAGGCATCATAAAAAAGTTCTGCATGTTCTTTTTCCTGACCTGCAGTGTAATTGAAAATAGATTCAATTACATTAAGTTGTTGTTTTTTTGCTTCGCTTGCAGCAAACGTATAACGGTTTCTTGCCTGACTTTCTCCGGCAAATGCTTTCATCAGATTCACTTTGGTTTTACTGTCTTTAAGTTCCATAAATATCACTCCTTATTTTGATATAGTTATTTTTTGAGTTTTTGCCAAAAATATACATTGAAAATTTAAAATACAATTGATTAAATAAGAAAGTATGGTATTATAATATTTGTGAATTAGATTTATAGATGTTTTGAAATGGAAAATAATATTTTTACGAATGAAGTTTTAGAAAAAATAGAACTCTTATATGATAATGTTAACGAAACAAAAGAAAGATATCTTAATGCGATAAATACCTTTAAGAAACTATATAACAGAAACGATTTTAATATTTTTTCTGCACCTGGCAGAACAGAAATAATAGGTAATCACACTGACCATCAACGCGGTATTGCAATGGCAGGAAGCGTTAATTTAGATGTAATCGGCATAGCGGCAAAAAATGATTCGGATTTTGTGAGAGTTGTGTCTTACGGTTATGAAAAAGAAGATAAAGTTAATGTAAATGAACTTGATATCGTAGAACACGAAAAGGAAAAATCAGTTTCGCTGATACGAGGTATCATTAAGGCCTTTGTTGACTTGGGATATAAGGTTGGTGGACTTGATGTGTATGTAACAAGTAATGTTTTGAAAGGTTCGGGGCTTTCTTCTTCTGCTGCATTTGAAGTTTTGATTGCAACCATAATAAATCACCTTTACTGCGATGCTAAAGAAGATGCTGTTTCAATTGCTAAAATCGGTAAGTATGCAGAAAATGTTTATTTTGGAAAACCTTGCGGACTTTTAGACCAACTTGCATCAAGCGTGGGTGGATTTGTATATATGGATTTTTGTGATAATAATAACCCTGAAGTTGAAAAAATAGAGCTTAATTACAAAAAGGAAGGATACACTCTATGTATTCTTGATACAGGCGGAAGTCATGCTGATTTAACTAACGACTATGCCGATATTTCAACGGAACTTAAGAAAATATCACATCATTTCGGCAAAGAAGTTTTGAGAGAAGTTTCGGAAGAAAAATTTATTTCTGAAATTAAAACATTGAGAGAAAAAGTTGGAGACAGAGCAGTTTTAAGAGCATTTCACGTGTTTGAGGAAAATAAAAGAGTTGAAAAGGCAAAAAACAACCTTAAAGAAAAAGATTTTGACGGATTTTTACAAGTTTTAAAAGCATCTGGAAACTCGTCATTTAAATATTTGCAAAATGTGTATTCTGTGTCTGATACTAAACAGGAAGGTCTTGTTTTAGCACTTTTACTTGCTGAGAGAATATTAAAAGATAAAGGTGCTTTCCGTGTTCACGGAGGTGGGTTTGCAGGAACAATACAAGCATTTGTTCCAAATGAACTTGTAGAAGAATATGTAACCAAAATGGAAAATGTATTTGGAAAAGGAAAATGCCACAAACTTTTCGTAAGACCTTTAGGAGCAACAAAAATATTATAATTTTTAAGGATAGGAAAAATTGTTCAGATTGGACGAAAAAAACCCGAAGGTGTATGAGATACATCGAGCGGGTTTTTTCGTTCAAAGTGCAAATGATTAAATTCCATAAATCGCTTTATGCGATTTATACCTATTGTGATAGGAACAAGTGCCTACCTAATAATCTATACTATAATATTCATTATCTATTTGTACGGTCTGGGCTATTTTTACATCCTTTTTAATCCCCAACCGTCAATATTCGAACGCACTAAAGAGCCAAATACTCTTTCTTTTAAGTTGGGATATTCTTTCATAGTGTTTTTAATAAAATCTTTAATATCCTGCCTTTTTGTCTTTCCGTCAACAGGGCAGGGGTTTTTTATTATCGGAAGATTGTTTTTTATAGCACAATTTGTAATTTCATATTCGTGGGCATATATTAAAGGTCTTATCTGATAAATATCAGTTCTGTCTAAATACGTTACAGGAGAAAAGCAACCAATTCTCCCTTCATATAATAAACACAGAAAAAATGTTTCGATAACATCGTCAAAATGATGCCCTAAAGCAACTTTATTAAATCCCATTTCTTTTGCAGATTCATTTAGCGCCCCTTTTCTCATTTTGGAACACAGTGAACAAGGATTGCTTTCTTTTCTTATATCAAATATTATTTCTTTTATCTGTGTTTTAACAACCTCATAAGGAATACCTTTTTCTTTGCAAAATTTATAGACTGATAAGGGGTCAAATTCATTAAACCCCATATCAATGGTAATGCCTACTATGTCAAATTTTTTAGGATAAAATCTTTTAAGTTCCCACATAGCGTTAAGAAGAACCATACTGTCCTTCCCACCGGAAACACCTACGGCGATTTTATCTCCTTCGTTAATCATATTATAATCGTCAACCGCACGTCTTAAATAACTTAAAATTTTTCTCAAAATAATCTCTCCGAAATTATAGTTTTACCTTATTATAATGTATTTTCTGTAAAAAAACAACATTTTTAAAAAATAAAAAGTGAAATAGGAAATCAGGAAAACAGAGAAAATCAAAGAAAAACGAAGAAAATTAAAGATTGAGTTTTATATATTAAAAAATTTAAAAAAAGTTATTGACAAAAAAAATAAGATGTATTACAATAATAAACGTTGAAAAAATAAACAGGAGGAATATGTAAATGAAAAGCACATATTTAATGAAGCCTGCAGAAGTTCAAAAGAAATGGTATATCATTGACGCTGAAGGCAAAGTATTAGGTAGAGTTGCTACTCAGGTTGCAACTATTTTAAGAGGTAAACACCGTCCGACATATACACCAAACGTAGACTGTGGAGATAACGTTATTGTTATTAACTGTGAAAAAGCAATTTTAACAGGTAATAAATTAGACGACAAATTCTATTACAGACACACAGGTCACATTGGCGGTATGAAGGCTACAAGTTACAGAGAATTAATGGAAAAGAAACCAGAACAGGCTATGATGCTTGCTATTAAAGGTATGCTTCCAAAGAATTCTTTAGGCAGAAAAATGCTTACTAATGTAAGAGTATACAGAGGCGCTGAACACGATAACGCTGCTCAGAAACCTGAAGTATACAACGGTTAAGAAGGGAGGATATTTTAATGGCTAAAGTTAAAGAAACATTCTACGGCACAGGTAGAAGAAAAAGTTCTGTAGCAAGAGTCAGAATAGTTAGCGGTAAAGGTAACATTATCATTAACGACAGAACTATAGATGATTATTTCGGATTAGAAACATTAAAACTTATCGTTCGTCAACCACTTGCATTAACAGGTAACGAAGGTAAAATCGATGTTATCGCAAAAGTATCCGGTGGTGGAGTAACAGGTCAGGCCGGAGCTATCAGACACGGTATTTCAAGAGCACTTCTTAAATTAGATGAAAACTTAAGAGGCGACCTTAAAAAAGCTGGTTTCTTAACAAGAGACCCAAGAATGAAAGAAAGAAAGAAATACGGCTTAAAGGCTGCTCGTCGTGCACCACAATTCTCAAAGAGATAATTTTTATCTATTACAAATCCCGCAACTCTCAAGGTTGTGGGATTTTTTTAAGACGGAGGATTGTATGAAAAAACCGGTTGAAGTTGTAAAAAACTCATTAATTACACTGATAATTCTTAGTTTATGTTTTTTGTTGTGTTTAGTTTTGAAATACATATTCGATAACAGTGCATTAATATCAGCAATTTTTGTATTAGGTGTATATCTCATATCTGTTCTGACATCGGGTTATATATACGGCGTAGTGTCTGCACTTTTGTGTGTATTAGCGGTTAATTTTGCTTTTGAGTTTCCGTTTTTTAAATTTAATTTTACTATAGCGGAAAACATCTTATCTGCAATAATATTACTTGCTGTTACTATGATGACTTGTGGGCTTACTGCCAAATTAAAGCACCAGGAAGCCCTTAAGGCTGAAAGGGATAAAGAGCGAATGCGTGCTAATTTGTTAAGAGCAGTTTCTCATGATTTAAGGACTCCTCTTACCACAATTTATGGTTCAGCTTCTGCAATTTGTGAAAAGTATGACGATTTTAGTGACGAACAACTAAAAGAAATGTTAAGAGGTATTACTGAAGACTCGCAGTGGCTTTGCCGTATGGTTGAAAATCTGTTATCTATAACAAAACTTGACGGTGAGAATGTTAAATTAATTAAAACTCAAACTGTTCTTGACGAACTTGTTGATTCGGTTTTAGTTAAATTTGCAAAAAGGTACCCAAATCAGATGATTGATGTTGATATTCCCGAAGAATTTGTTGCAGTACCTATGGATGCACTTTTAATAGAACAGGTTTTATTAAATATTCTTGAAAATGCCATGCAGCATGCAGTTGGTATGACAACATTAAAATTAAAAGTATTTACAATTTCTGATAAAGCGATTTTTGAAATAAAAGATAATGGTTGCGGAATTTCCGATGACAAACTCAAGGATATTTTCAGCGGTTTATATACAACAAGCCTTGATATTTCAGACGGTAAGAAAAATAATGCAGGTATAGGACTTTCTGTATGTGCTTCAATTATTAAAGCGCATGGCGGAGATATTAAAGCCGAGAACGCAAAAGAAGGCGGATGTGTATTCCGTTTTACATTAAATATGGAGAATAAATAAAATGTATAATAATAAATATAAAATTCTTGTAATTGAAGATGAAGATAATATAAATAATCTTTTGAAAGCTCTTCTTGAAACAAGCGGATATCAGGTAGTTTCTGCAAAGTCATGCCAAAGTGGTCAAATGTTGTTTGCGTCTTATCGACCCGATTTGGTAATACTTGACCTAGGACTTCCTGATTTTGATGGAATGACATTTTTAAAAGGTGTAAGAAAAGACTCTTTAACGCCTGTTATTGTACTCTCTGCAAGAACGGATGAAAGGGATAAGGTTGACGCACTTGATATGGGGGCTAACGATTATGTAACAAAACCTTTCAGTTCTGCAGAACTTGTAGCAAGAGTACGGTCTGCATTAAGAAATTCAAGACGAAGCACAGATGAGGGAAAATTGCCCGGCGGAAAATTCAAATCAGGCGGTCTTGTGATTGACTATGATGCAAGACGCGTGTTTGTTAATGATAAAGAGGTAACACTAACGCAAACGGAGTATAATATTATTGCTTTCTTATCCGAACATTCAGGAAAGGTTATGACTTATGCATCTATCATTCGTGATATATGGGGATATAATGATTTAAACAGTACTAAAAAACTTCAGGTAAATATGGCAAATATACGAAAAAAATTAGGCGA
>JAZOMN010000083.1:0-5116 GCA_045654005.1 Clostridia bacterium | reverse complement strand
GGTGCCATTGCCGCACCCATATTATTTGCATCTTTTATGCCTAAATCAACAATTTTCCCTGTAGTTATTCTTTTTATTTTAGGTCCTTTGCCTTCTTTTGATAAAATAACTGCACCTGAACCTGTAACTGTCCATTGTGAAGAGGCTGGTCGTGTACCACCGTATTCTAAAGGAAATCTGAATTGTCGTTCTGCAGAACAATAATGAGACGATGTCGCTGATACAACATTATTCGCAAAATCACCATCAACAAAAACTGCACCTATTGACAAACTTTCAGCCATAGTTGAACATGCTCCATAAAGGCCGAAAAAAGGCAACTCGAAATCTCTTATTGCAAAACTGCTCGATGCACATTGATTGAGCAAATCACCTGAAAATACATAATCTATATCAGAAACTGATAACTCTGCTTTTTTTATAGCGTTTTCAATAGAGGTTTTAACAAACTTACTTTCTGCTTTTTCCCATGTTTCCTCACCGAATTTAGAATCTTCAATTATTTTATCAAAATATTTATTTAGAGGTCCTTCTCCTTCTTTTGGACCTACCACAGAATAATATCCTGTTATAACAGGCATATTTTGAAATTCTATAGTTTGCTTACCTATCTTTTTCATAATACCACTCTTCCTAATAATAAAAGTAATCCGCATATAATAGACGTCGTTATTCCGTACACCAGAACAGGTCCTGCTATTATAAACATTTTTGCTCCAAGCCCTAATACATATCCTTCCGATTTAAATTCCATTGCAGGAGATACAATGGCATTGGAAAACCCTGTAATTGGCACAAGAGTTCCCGCTCCGCCAAATTTAGCAATCTTATTATATATATCAAGCCCTGTCAATAACGCTCCGAGAAAAACCATAATCATAGGTGTAAAGGTAGCCACATTTACTTCCTTAATTCCTAATGAAATTAAAAAATTAAAAATTATTTCAGCTATAAGACATATAGCACCACCTGTAATAAATGCTCTTAAACTCTTTATAAAAATAGATGAACCCGGAGTTTTTTTATCAACCAGATCACTATACTGGTTATTAGTTATTTTTTTCATTTTTTCACTTCCTTTGCTATTTAGTATTATTACATTGAATAAAATTATACAATAATAAAAAAAATGCGATTAAATATAATCGCATTTTTTAAAATATTATTAAATTTATTTGTTAAAATTGTAATGAACATGAAGTAGTTCGTGATTTCTGTCTTTTAATATTCCGTCATAAAGGCTTAATGCAGCAGGATTTTCTTCAGAGCGTTTAATCTGAGAATTTCTATCCGCATTGTAAAGACCATTTGCACGTTGTGCTTTATTAAGTGTTGTATTATGAGGTTGACCTGCACCACCAACACAACCACCAGGACATGCCATAACTTCAACTAAATCATAATATACTTCATTGTTTTCTATTTTCTTAATAAGTTTCTGAGCATTTTTAAGTCCATGAACAACAGCAATTTTAATTTCTTTATCGCCTACTGCAATGTTAGCTTCTTTAACATCTTCCATTCCACGAACACCGCAAAATTCGATTTCGCGAAGAGCATTAGTTGTTTTTTCAGGGAAGCATCTTCTTATAACTGCTTCAGCAACACCGCCTGTTGCACCGAAAATAACACCTGCACCTGAACCTAAACCAAAAGGCATATCAGGAGCTTCGTTTTCAAGTTCCATAAATTTAATTCCGCTTTCCTTTATCATTACTGCAAGTTCACTTGTAGTAATAACACAGTCAATATCAGGAATGTTATCTCTAACAAACTCTTCTCTTCCTGCCTCTATTTTTTTAGCAGTACATGGCATAACAGCAACAACATATGTTTCCTTGCCATCTTCCTTATCAATTGGTTTATAGTATTCTTTAAGAACTGCCCCGAACATTTCCATTGGAGATTTACATGTTGAAATGTTTTCAGTAAGTTCAGGTTTTCTCTTTTCAACAAAGTTTACCCAACCAGGACAGCAAGATGTAAACATTGGGAATTTTCCGCCATTTTCAAGTCTATTAAGGAACTCATTTGATTCTTCAATAACAGTTAAATCGGCACTTAATGTTGTATCAAAAACTTCATCAACACCCATTCTTTTAATAGATGCAACAAGTTTTCCTAAAACATTTGTTCCGCTTGGAGCATTAAATTCTTCGCCGATTGCAACTCTTACAGCAGGAGCGATCTGGAAAACAACTCTCTTATTTTCATCATGAATTGCATTCCATACTTTACCGATTTCTCTTTTAACAGTAATAGCACCTGTAGGACAAACAGCAGCACATTGACCGCAACCTATACAGTCTGTATCTATAAGATTTCTGTTAAACGCAGGGGTAACTTTAAGTTCAGAGCCTCTGTATGTAAAGTCGATAACACCCATACCCATTATTTCGTCACAAACACGAACACAGTCACCACATAGAATACATTTGCTTAAATCTCTGTCAATTGAAGGGCTTGTCTCATCATGAGGAAGTTCTCCTCTTGTATCAGTAAATCTTACTTTGTTTATACCGAACTGAACAGCAAGTTGCTGCAATTTACAATTTCCGTTTTTAGTACAAATGGTACAATCTCTGCAGTGAGCAGCAAGAAGTAATTCAAGAATCATTCTTCTGTGTTTCAAAAGCCTTTTGGTGTTGGTTTTAATTTTCATTCCGTCACGAGGTTCCATAGAACATGAAGCTTCTATTCCGCCCCATTCATTTTCAACAACACACATACGGCACGCACCGTGAACTGATAACTCTGAATAATAGCAGAAAGTAGGAATTTCTATACCTGCTTTTCTTATAACCTGAAGAACATTTTTTTCTCCATCAAAAACAACTCTTCTGCCGTCTATATACATAATTCCACTAGCCATTATTACCCCTCCTTAACTGCATTAAAGGCACAATTATCTACGCAGGCACCGCACTTGATACATTTTATAGGATCAATAACGAACGGCTCTTTAATCACGCCTGATATAGCATTTACAGGGCAATTTCTTGCACACTTAGAACAGCCTTTACATAAATCTTTATCAATATAATAATTTTTAAGTGCCTGACAGTCACCTGCAGGACATTTTTTATCAACAACATGCGCCATATACTCATCTTTAAAGAATCTTAGTGTACTCTGTACAGGGAATGAAGCAGTTTTTCCAAGTCCGCATAAAGCAGTACTTGAAATTGTATCAGATAATTCTTCAAGCATTTCAACATCTTCTACTGTACCATTACCTGCAACAATTCTTTCTAAAATTTCAAGCATTCTCTTTGTACCTTCACGGCATGGTACACATTTACCACAAGATTCATTTTGAGTAAAGTTCATGAAGAATCTTGATACTTCTACCATACAAGTACTGTCATCCATAACAACAAGACCGCCGGAACCAATCATTGCTCCAACTTTTTTAAGAGAATCAAAATCCATAGGCAAATTAAGGTGTTCATCAGGTAAACATAAGCAACCGCCTGACGGACCACCTATCTGAACGGCTTTAAAGTTTTTGCCGTTTTTAATACCGCCTCCGATATCAAAAATTACTTCTCTAAGTGTTGTTCCCATAGGAACTTCGATAAGACCTGTATTAACAACATTTCCTGTTAAAGCAAATGCTTTGGTACCAGGGCTGTTTTCAGTACCTAATGTTTTATACCAATCTGCTCCGTTTGCAATAATAAGCGGAACATTGGCAAATGTTTCAACATTATTTAAAACTGTAGGTTTACCAAACAAACCTTTTTCAACAGTTCTTGGAGGTTTAACACGAGGCATACCTCTTGAACCTTCAATTGATGCAGTAAGAGCACTACCTTCACCACAAACGAATGCACCTGCACCTTTATTAACATGAATATCAAAAGAGAATGAAGATCCAAGTATATTTTCACCAAGCAAACCAATTTCTCTTGCTTTTTCAATAGCAATGTTTAATCTTTTAACAGCAAGAGGATATTCTGCTCTTACATAAATATAACCTTCCGAAGCACCTGTTGCAATCCCTGCAATCATCATACCCTCTAGCATCTTATGAGGGTCGCCTTCCATGATACTTCTATCCATAAACGCACCAGGGTCACCTTCATCACCGTTACAAACGATATATTTAACCGGTTCTTGTTGTCTTTGAACCTGTTTCCATTTTTTTGCAGCAGGGAAACCGCCACCGCCTCTTCCGCGAAGTTTGGAAAGTTCAATTTCATTGCATATATCGTCAGGAGTCATTTTGAACAGTGCTTTTTCTAAAGCAGTATAACCGCCTTTTGCAATATATTCCAAAATATCTTCCGCATCGTTCTGACCGCAGTTTGCAAGAACTATACGAGTTTGCTTTTTATAAAAAGGAATTTCTTCCTGACTTTGATATGTTTTACCGTCAAGTTTATATAAAAGTCTGTCAATAACTTCATCGTTAAGTATTGTCTTTTCGATTATTTCATCACAGTCTTCAGGTTTAACTTTTATGTACAAAATACCCATTGGCTCAATTTTAAGAAGAGGACCCATTTCACAAAAACCGTGACATCCACTTTTCTTTAAACCAATATTATTTTCATGAGGTTCATGTTCAAGTTCTACGCAAACATCAATATTGTTCTGTTCACATTTTGTTTTAATTTTGTCATAAATAATTAAAGATCCGCCAGCTACACAGCCAGTACCGCAACATACGAGAATTTTTTTCTTTTGCTTATTTAAAGAACTTACAGCAAACTCTCTTAAATCATTTAATTCTTTCAATGTATTTAATTTAGCCATTATTCTTTTCCTCCTCCTTGATTTTTTCAAGCATTTCAATTGCTTTTTCAGGAGTCATAGAACCATGAACTGTATCATTAACCATAACTGCAGGTGCAAGACCGCAAGCTCCAAGGCATGATACTGTTTCTACTGTAAACAGCATATCATCAGTTGTATGCTTTTTATCAGAAAGTCCTAATTCTTTTCTTAATGTTTCTAAAATCGGAATAGATTTTCTTACGTGACAAGCTGTACCGTCACATATTTTGATAATATACTTTCCTTTTGGCTCTAAAGAAAAGTTTTCATAGAAAGTTGCTACTCCATATACTTTCGCAATACTTATGTCTAATCCTTTTGCAATATATTCAAG
>JAZOMN010000082.1:0-3711 GCA_045654005.1 Clostridia bacterium | reverse complement strand
AACAAAACTGTTTGTTTAGCACTTGCAAAAGAAAACTCGTTAATATCGTTTATTTCAAAATTAAACAGAACTGTATTTCTGTAATAATCAAGTTTTCTTAAAATTTTATCAACCGAATATGTGCTTACAATATAGACTTTATTATCGCTACCACACATTACATAATATCCGTTGCCTGATGGTGTTTTATTACCTACATTAAGAGTTATAATATTATCGTTCTTTAATGTTATCATCATTTTGGCATTGGGACTTTCAAGCCCGAAATCCAATAAAGATGCAGGATTTTCTGTAGCAATTTCACTTGCGTACATTGAAGAAATTTCAGTAAGAAGATATTTTAATTTTTCGTCATCTTTTTCAATTTCTTTATCTTTTATTTTTATTTCGTCTCCATATAAAACAGTATATTCGCCAAATTCATTTTTAATGAAAACAGATGAAATATCACTACTGTATGCACTGTATATTTCAATAGATTCAGTTATGTTAATGTCTTCATTGTTATTTGATGTATCAATACCCGATACAATGGCTAAACCTGCTATAAGGAATATTATAACAACACCTAATATAATATAATTCTTATATTTTTTCATTATAATTTTCTCCTCTTAGACCATATAACAATTCCTGCAACAATAAGTAAAATCGCAAGTATGATAACTATTATAATAATAAATATAAAATTAGTTTGTGTGATAAGAAGCTGAGAATTATCCGATGTTTTAGAAGGAATATCAGCCTAAGACTCTTTTGGCAGTATTCCTAACATAACGCTCTGGCACACATCTTCGTTATACATATATGAATCCATTTCATAAAGCAATGAAGAACCGGAAACGTACATTCTTACGGTAGAATTATCTTCTAACACTCTTTCTGAAACTATAGAAATAGTATGCATTCCTATATTACTTGTTTCTCCGCCTGCATTTTTTGTTGTCGCTTTATCTGTAGATGTTAAAACAGGATATAAGGTTATACCTTTTGTATTTGAATACAAACTTTCAAGTTTATAAGAATGTTGATAATAAAGTGTTTTTTCTATATTTTTAGTATAGTTATTTTGGGATACAACAGGTATAAATAAATTCTGCTTTGCTATATTATCATTATGCTTTTCGGAAATAAGGTCTTCTTTTACCTCTATTCCCCATTCTTTTATATATTCACAAAGATTTGGAAGATACTGCCCCACAGGGTTCAAATAAATCTGCAAATTTCCGCCTGACAGAACATAAGTTTCAAGGTCAGCAATCTCGGAAGATGTAAAATCTACAGACGGACAGAATATTACAAGCATATCGCAATTTTCAATTTTTTGTTTTGTAATATCCAAAACATCATAATTGTAGTAATTCTTTTGAGCTACTGCAGCAATTGTATATGCAGGATATTCTCCGTGCCCTTCAGAAAACAAAATTGTTTTTTTATCTCCTACCGTAACAGAAATTATACCGTTTGTTATAAGAGATTCTGCACTCGCTAAATCACCATTATTACCATAAAGAGAAGTAAAACTTACAGCCTCGAACTTTTCTTTATTTTCTATAATAAGAGTACCGTTCGGGTCAATAATATTATTATATTTAGAAACCGATGCAGGATTTTTTTCAATATCAATTTTTTCTATTATAATATTATTTTTGATTTGTTTATATCTTCCTAACAGTTCCTCTATAACAGGCTCGCCTGTCTCATTTGCAAGAAGAAGTTTCATTGTTACAGGGTCAGTTATTTCTTTTAGTGCATCTTTACTTTCTTTTGATATTTCAAATTGTTTATTTTGAGTTAAGTCAATGTTCAAACTTGGGAATTTTTCAGTTACTGCTCCTACAAGAGCATTGAAAAGAAGAACTACTATTACAAATAAAACAGTAACTAAAGTTGCATTAAAACCAAATCTTAGTTTATTTGATATTTTTTTGTTTTCCAATGTCTTCCCCTCCTTTATGACCATCTTTTTTTATCTATCATTCTGATTGTTAAGAATATAAATATACCTGCAAATGAAAGATAATACATTATGCTGTCCCATGCTAAAAGTCCCATTCCGAAATTATCAAATCGTATTGATAACGAGAAGAAACTGAATATATTTATAAGCCAGGATGGATTTCCGAATATATTTGGTATCATCTCTGAAAAATAGAACACTATAAGCATTGCAAAAGATACAAGTGCTGAAATAATAAGGTTATTTGATACTGAAGAAACAAACACACCTACAGAAACAAAAGCAGCACCGAGTACAAGTTCGCCAACATATAATATTAAAAACGATGTAAAATCAAAAGGTGCAAAGCAGGATATTATAAATGCGTAAATAAGTATAATTGACATTATAAGTGCATACACAACATACGCTGACAGGAATTTTCCCATAACAATAGATGTTATTGAATTAGGAGAAGTAAACAGCAGTTGGTCAGTTTTCTGAGTTTTCTCTTCCGCAAAAAGTCTCATAGTAATTATGGGAACCAAGAAAACAAAAACTGTATTTATATTGTAACACACATATAATAATGTAGTATATCCATACATAACATTATAAAGTATAAAGAATACAAAGGATATTACTAAAAATAGACTCATAAGTATATATATAAGAGGCGAATTAAAATAAGAATTAAGTTCACGTTTAAATATTGCTTTCATTTATTTTCCCCTCCCCAAATTCTGATTTGTAAGTTCTATAAATACATCCTCTAAACTCATCTTAGACGCCTGAAGCATAAGAATCGGCATAGATTTTACAGCCAAAGCGTTAAACAAAGATTTTCTTACATCAAAACCTGCTTCAACATCAATAATGAAATCATAAGAATCGTTTTCTTTTATACCGATTTCTTTAATCTTTCTTATTCCCGTAACAGATTCGAGAACGCTTTTTATTGCGCTTCTTTCTCCTGCTATACGAACTGTAAGCTGTTGCTTTGTTGTATGAATATTAGACAGATTTTCAGGAGAATCTTCTGCAACAATCTGACCTTTGTTGATAATAACAACTCTGTCGCATATTGCACTGATTTCCTGTAAGATATGTGAACTTATTATAATTGTTTTCGATTTACCAAGTTCTTTTATTACATTTCTTATTTCAATAATCTGTTTCGGGTCAAGGCCAACTGTAGGTTCGTCCAAAATAAGAATTTCAGGGTCGCCTATCAATGCACTTGCAAAACCTACTCTTTGTTTATAACCTTTTGACAAATGTTTAATCAGCCTGTCTTTCACATCTAAAATTCCAACTGATTTCATTACATCAACAATATGTTTATTTATTTCAAGTGTTACTTTCTTTAGTTCATAAACAAATTTTAAATATTCCAAAACTGTCATATCAAGATAAACAGGCGGAAGTTCAGGAAGATATCCTATCTTCTTTTTCACTTCGGTTGGATTATCCAAAACTTCAAGACCGTCAATTTTAACGCTTCCCTCAGTATATGATAAATAACCTGTTATAATAGACATTGTAGTGGTTTTACCTGCGCCGTTAGGACCTAAAAATCCTAAAATTTCCCCTTTATTTACAGTAAAATTTATATCTTTAAGACATGGTCTTTTACCATAATTTTTATAAAGATGTGATATTTCAATCATCGTTTTATCCTTTCTTCACAGTATAGAGATAATTATTCAGGTTTAACGCATTTTATATATAATTCGTTAAGCTGCTTATCATCAACAAAATTCGGAGCATCT
>JAZOMN010000081.1:0-2511 GCA_045654005.1 Clostridia bacterium | reverse complement strand
TAATTTTGAAAATAAAACTATATAAAATTTAAACAAAATTTATTCAACAATCTTGCCCTTATTTATCATAAATGGCATGGTATTTGTTCCCATAAGAACTTTACCCTCGGTTACTAAAACATCGGTATCCGTTATAACACAGTCAAGACTTGCATTTTCAGAAATAACAGTACCTTGCATAAGTATAGAATTTTTTACTACGGCACCTTTTTTTACAACAACATCACGGAATATAATACAGTTTTCTATACATCCGTCAATCTTAGCACCGTCAGCAACTAAAGAATCAGTAACTTTTGCATCTTCTCCGTACATAGTAGGGACAGAATCTTTAATTCTGGTTAAAATCGCATTTTTCCCATGAAATAACTCCATACGGACATCTTTATTTAAAAGATCCATATTGGTATTATAAAAATCTTCTAATGATTTTATCTGAGAAACATATCCGTCAACTTTATATCCAAAAATCTTATATTCGTTAAAGCTGTTTGCAATAACATTCTTCTGAAGAGAATACCAACCGTAAGTTATACCCTTTTCAACAAGAGAAATAAGTAAATCTTTCTTTAAAATTACCATATCAAGTTGAATATTAACTTCTTTATCTGAAGAATACTGATGAAACATTGTATCAACAAGTCGTCCGTCTTCATTAAGTGTAACTTCAAGTTCCATTTTTTTAGGAACTAAATTCTTATAAGCAAAGGTAATATCAGCACCTTTTTGTTCATGGAACTCCATAAACTTTTTAAGGTCAATATTCATTACAATATTTGAATCACTTAAAATACAATATTCGGGCAATGATGTTTTAATATATTCCATTACACTGTTTATTGCCTCAATTTTATTTGTAACCATACCGGTACTATCATTAGTTGAAAATGGAGTTAAAAATTTAAGACCGCCGTTTTTCCTGTTTAAATCCCAGTCCTTTCCCCATCCAACATGGTCCATTAAAGAACCATATTTATTACGGGTAACAACACCTACATTATAAACATTTGCACCTACAAGTGCAGACAATATAAAATCAATCAGCCTGTATCTTCCTCCAAAAGGAATAGACCCTAAAGTTCTGTTACTCGAAATTTCGTTAAACTCCGAATAATCATACCCATAAGTATCTGCAAATAAAATACAAAAAGCATTCACTTTATTACCCTCCTATTCTCTTACACAACCCGGCTCAACCATTTCGCCGGGCAGAACTATCTGACCTGATTTAACTGTAGCACCCTGACCTATAACAGCAATTCCCCATTTGTCAGGATTTTTAAAATCTTCAGGCGCTGCACCAATAATTGCACCGTCTT
Organism: Clostridia bacterium; assembly: GCA_045654005.1. Taxonomy (GTDB): domain Bacteria; phylum Bacillota; class Clostridia; order UMGS1840; family HGM11507; genus SIG450. The sequence continues at coordinate 1,192 of JAZOMN010000081.1, read as the reverse complement.
CAATTACTGCATCATCTGCAATTATTGCATACTTAATCTGTGCATTTTTTCCAATTTTAGTATTACGCATAATAACAGAATATTCAACCGTTGCATCACTTTGAACTTCAACATCGGAAAAGAGAATAGAATAATTAAGTTTACCGTCAACATAACAGCCTTCTGTTACCATTGACTTAACAACCTCTGGACTATTATGTATATAGTGCGGTGTGGTAACATCATGACGGGTGAATATTCTCCAAAGAGGATCCCAGATATTTATAGCAATACTTGGATTTAACAAATCCATATTTGCTTCCCAAAGGTTATCGATAGTACCAACATCTTTCCAGTATCCGTCAAACGGATATGCAAACATTCTCTGATTATCACTTAGCATTGCAGGAATAACATCTTTACCAAAATCGTTAGATGTATTTTCCCCTTTTTCTTCGTCTAGTATAAGATACTCTCTTAGTTTTTCCCATTTGAAAATATAAATACCCATTGATGCTTTTGTAGATTTCGGAACTTTAGGTTTTTCTTCAAATTCTCTTATAGAATAATCATCATTAGTATTCATAATCCCGTAACTTGAAGCCTGGTCAATAGGAACATCCATTACGGCAATTGTAGCATCTGCATTTTGCTTTTTATGAAATTCAAGCATTTTAGCATAATCCATTTTATATACATGGTCACCTGATAAAACAAGAACATATTCAGGGTCATACTGTTCTATAAAATTGATATTCTGATATATCGCATTAGCTGTACCTTTATACCACGAAGCGGAACTTCCAGTATAAGGAGGCAAAATATAAACACCGCCGTCCATTCGGTCCAAATCCCACGGTTGACCACTGCCGATATACGAATTAAGTTCCAAAGGGCGGTACTGTGTTAAAACACCAACAGTATCTATCCCTGAATTAGTACAGTTAGACAAGGTGAAATCTACTATTCTGTACTTACCTCCAAAAGGCACCGCAGGTTTTGCACGCTGATTTGTAAGAACATAAAGCCTATTTCCCTGACCGCCTGCCAAAAGCATAGCAATCATTTCTTTTTTCTTAGCCATTATATTACCTCCAAAAAATTTATTGTGAATTAATACAACAAGGTTCTCCGAAATTCTCAAATTTCAATTTGATAGAATTTCGTGAGGTTCTTATTATGAAATAACAAGGTTCTCCAAAATATAGAAATC
>JAZOMN010000080.1:0-6585 GCA_045654005.1 Clostridia bacterium | reverse complement strand
AACATCCACACTTCGTCTCCGATTTGCATATCGTTTTTTCTATATCCTTTGACATATAAACGAAGATTTTTTAAATCATTATCTTTAACATCTGTTCCCAATAAGGCTTCGTACCTATTTTCACCATCTATCCAATAAACTCCCGGAATAACAAAGTAAAAACCATTGTTCCCAATTACAAATGAAAGTTCAGCAGAAAAATATTTTGGAATATCAACAGGCGATTTTGTTTCAACTGCTTTTTCAACTATTGAATATATAAGTTCCAGTTCTTGTTCTGACAAATAACGCATCATTCTCTCCCCTTTTATTACAATAAGAACCTCACGAAAATCTAAAAGCTAAAGGCTTAAGATTTTCGGAGAACCTTGTTGTGTTAATTCACAATAAAAAATGCGCCTACCGAAGCAGACGCATAAAAAACGCAAACCCCGATAGTCGCCAAACCAATTTATGCTGTATGAGATATATACATACAATCATAATCGGAATTTGCATTTTTATCAAATTCTAAAATGATTGTATGCATAAAAAAGTATATTATCCAAAAGAAAATATATCTCATTATTTACAACATATTAAATTGATTTGGCATTTTTATTATATCATAATTTATATTTTTTATCAATAGATTTTTCCACAAATTAAAAAAGTGTGCAAACAATCAAAGTCTGCACACTGAAAAACGCAAATTCCGATTGTTGTCACACAAACCTAATTAGAATAAGAATTACATACCCTAACGGCAGAATCTGCATTTTTGCCAATTCAATGTTAGGATACACACAAAATTATATAAAAATTCCTTTTAAAAAATTCCTATTCATTCATTTATTAAATTAGATTTATGTGACAATAATAGGATAACACATTTTTTAAAAATTATCAATAGATTTTATGTATTTTTATAGCGGTTTTCATTATACAAAAAAAGCATAATTACAAATTATGCATTCTAAGTTTATAAGAGATTCTTCGGCTATGCCTCAGAATGACATTTTTTAGTTTTGCACTCTGCATTTTAAAAAATAACCCGCTTGTGCCGTTGTAATCTTTATAATAACCTGCTCTCGCAGGTGGGTACTCGCCCGAAAACTTTACTGTTTCTCCTACAGCCATCCTTTCGGACAGGGAGCATACAAACCATTTTCGGAGACAAAATTCCCTTATATTATTTATCGGTTAATATAATAGATTACTGACAAACACAGCAGGTATATAAGATTCTTCGCCTTCGCTCAGAATGACAAAGGATAAAAAAGTATTCTGATTATTTTAAAAGCATCAGTTTGTGCACAATTTTTGCCGCTTCTGCTCTTGTTGTTGTAAGATGAGGTTCAAACATATTATTACCTGTTCCGTGAATAATATCCGCTTCCTGAAGTTCTTTTATTGCCTCGGTAGCATAATAACTTATTTTATTCATATCATAAAAATCTGTAGAATAAGTTTTGAAAGGAAGATTTATATCAGCTCTGAGTGCTGCTCTGTAGGCAATAGTACACATATCCTGCCTTGTTATATACACTTCCTCCTTAAAATCATCTTCGTCATATATACCTTGAATAAGTGCATAAAATTCAGCCGCTGCCATATATGAGTGATACCATTTACCCTCATATTTTTCCCCGAATTCTTTATCATATACGCTATTGGTTTTTAAAAGTGCAATGACTATCATTTTTATAAATTCTTCACGGGTAACAGGCTGTTCGGGTGAAAAAATTCGCTCCCCTGTACCGTTGACAACACCCTCTTTATAAAGATGCATAATACTTTCAACCGCCCAGGTAAATTCGGCAATATCGTCAAAAGGATAAGTTACAAGATGCATAGGAGGTGCAGGTTCTGTATTTTCTATTTGGTCCTCTTCTATCACATCTTCGGGTATAATATCATCTTCCGGCTCTTCAAAAATAAGTTTATCGTTAAACATTATAAGTTTAAAATTAGACATATTATCAGGCACTTTTTTATAATTTAGCATATATGCAATTTCTTCCTGAAAACATAAATCAAAGCCGATAAGAATAGGCAGATTTTCTTCCTTTTGCATAGTTTGCAAAAGCAATGTTATAAAATATGCGTCCAAGTCCTGCGCATAGATATTTGACTGGAAATTATCTACGGTAGCATCCATATCATTTATAAAATTTTCAATGGCTTCATCTGAAATATTAACAGATTTCAGCCTTATTATAAAATCATCAGAAAGCGCACAAAGGTTTTCATAAGTTGACATACCTTCGCCTAAGGAAACAAAAGCAAAATTTGAAATTAAAAAAGTAATGATCAGAAAAGTTAAAACAAATTTTCTCATTTTCCCCTCCTTAATAATTATTACGATACTATAATATCCTGAGGGCAATTGCTATGGCGATATACTCACTTCGTTCGTGCGATATATTTTCACTCTATTCAAATGCGAGATAACTCCGCTTTGCTCCATTGCGATATGATACAAATTCCTTACTCTCGTTGCCAAAAGGCAACATATCGCACCGTAAGGTATATCGCACCGCAAGGTATTTCGCAAATTCCGTCAGGAATTTATATCGCTGATTTCATCTTCGATGAAATCACTAAAATAATTATACTACATTATTTTAAAAAAATAAATAATTTTTTTTGAAATTAAAATAATATTACTATTAAATTTTTTCAAGGTGAAATTATGATACTTATTATAAGAACATTTATATTATATTTTTTAGTAATGTTTTCCTTAAGGTTTATGGGAAAAAAGCAAATAGGACAAATGGAACCATCCGAACTTACGGTTGCAATTATGATTTCCGAACTTGCTACAATCCCTCTTTCCGAAACGGCAATTCCCCTTTTAAACGGAATTGTGCCTGTTCTGATTCTGGCTGCTATTGAAATATTAGTATCAATACTTGTTATAAAAAGCCTTAATTTCAGAAAACTTGTTACGGGAAAGCCTGTTATCATTGTTGAAAAAGGGGTACTGAACGAACAAGTCTTAAGAAACACAAGATTTACAACAGATGATTTACTTACCGAAATGCGTCTTAAAGGGGTTTCCAATATAACGGATATTCAGTATGCAATACTTGAAACGGGCGGACAGGTAAGTTTTATTTTAACCAAAGAAAATTCTCCCATAACTTTTAAAGATTTAAATATAGATGTTGAAGATGATTTTATGCCTTTCCCTGTTATATCAAAAGGATTTTTATCAAAAGAAAATCTTGAAATTATAGGGCAAAATGAAAAGTGGCTTAATAAGAAACTTCAAGAAAAGGGATACAAAGATTATAGCGAAATACTGCTTCTTCTTGCCAATCATAAAGAAATAAAATTCATACAAAAAAAGGAGGCAAAAAAATGAAAATGGGATATATTGCACTGGCACTTATTATTCTTATAACAAGCCTTCTTTTAATGTTTAATAACTACCTTGAAAATTCAGCGAACTCTATAACAAAACTTATCGAGACAATGAACTATAATGTACAAAAAGAGGATTACAACACGGCTTATAAAATTTTTTTAAAGTTAAAGGAAAAATGGGAAAAAAGCGAACAAATAATACATCTGGTAGTTGAAAGTGAAGAACTTGATGATATAAACATAACAATTCGTGAAATTGAGGCTTTTTTTCAAAATAATACTTTTGTAGAATTTTTTGAAAAAAGTTACAATCTTAATTTTTCAATAAACCATTTATATGAAAAAAACAAAATAAGTACGGAAACCATATTTTAACACTGCATATAATATAATATACTGACCATTATTAAATAAAGAGAGAAGAGGATAAAAATGAAATATTATTTAGCAGTATTTTCATCCATTACTTTTGCTAACAGACTAAAAAAGAAATTAGAAAATTATCCGGGATATATAACTCTTATGCATACTCCTTTGAGTTTGACCGAAAACGGCTGTTCTTACTCATTAAGATTTAAAGAAGACAGATTAAGCGACGTAATAAAAGAAGCGAACGCATTAAATATAAAAATCAAAAATATTTATACCGAAGAAAATAATAAATATACCAAATTTCAATGATATATCTTGATAACAGTGCTACTACGGGAAAAAAACCTTATATGGTTAAAAAAGCTGTTTTAAGAGAACTTGAAGAAAGTGCCAATCCCGGCAGATCATCACATTTTTTAGGTTTAAGAGCGCTTAATAAAATATATGAAACAAGAGAACAATTGTCACGGCTTTTCAAAATAGAAGAACCGCAAAATTTCGTTTTAACACCAAACGCAACATACGCTCTTAACTTTGCAATCAAAGGACTTCTTAAGCCTTTTGACCATTGCATCACTACCACAATGGAACACAATTCGGTTATACGCCCACTTCATTCTTTGAAAAATGTTGACGTATCTTTTATAAAGGGAGATAAATTCGGATATTTATCTCCAGCGCAGATAACCGAAAAAATAAGACACAACACAAAACTTATTATTATAAACCATTCTTCAAATGTCAACGGAATAGTTCAGGATATAGAAAAAATTTCTGAACTTGTAAAACCTTATAATATTCCTATTCTTATAGATGCATCTCAAAGTGCAGGAATTATAGATATAAACTGGAATAAATTCCCTCTTATTGCTTTTGCAGGGCATAAAAGCCTATACGGCCCACAAGGCACAGGAGGACTTTATATAAATCCAAAAATAAATCTTCAAACAATAATAGAGGGTGGAACAGGAAGTAATTCAAAAGAGAAGATAAATCCTGGTGAATATCCTGAAAAATTGGAAAGCGGAACTCTTAACACTCCCGGTTTTTCCGGACTTACAGAAGGTATCAAATTTGTTTTAGAACATGGAATTTCAAACATCAGAGAATATGAACATTATTTGATTTCACATCTTTTATCTTCCCTTTCCAATATGAAAAACATTACTCTCTACTCGCCTTTTAATGTTGAACTTTTAAGTAATTTAATCTCTTTTAATATAAACGGTATGGACAGTTCTTTGGTTGCTGATATTTTAAACAGAGAGTACAATATCGCTGTCCGACCCGGATATCATTGTGCTTATATGGCGCATGAAACCTTAGGCAGTACTGAAATGGGGTCTGTAAGAGTAAGCGTTTCTTACTTTAATAAATTATCGGAAATCAGATATCTGATAGATGCTATAAACAAAATATCAAAAAGCAGAAGTTGAAATTACTCAACTTCTGCTTTTAAATCATAGGATTTACCTTTATATTTAAATGTGATAATATCAGGTTTTCCCTCCAAATTAAAATCACATACAAATGAAACAATCTTTTCTTCGCCCGGACCTATTTTAATATTTTCTTTTCCTGTTTTATATTCGTAATATTCTCCGTAGTGAACCTGACCTGACACATCTATAACAGAAATTTCAACCGAATGGTCAATATCTATCTGAAAGGATTCATTGTTTTTAACCATATAATTTGCAACAAGATATTTTCCGTCACTATTGGTTAATTTAATTTTTGTATCACCGTCATTAAACTCAAGTTGTGTTGTTTCAATAATTTCTTCCACTGAAATTTCCATATTTTCAAAAGAGAAAACCGATGGAAATTTTTGTTCGTTATGTTCGTTTTGTTCATTTTCAATTTCAGGCGGATTAGTTATTTCGTTTGGAGTTCCCATACACCCTGAAAAAAGAATTACAACAAAAGATAATATTAAAAGTACTGTTTTTTTCATAATCTAACCTTCTTTACATTGCCGAAAACGCTGCGCCGATTATTCCTGCATCGTTAAAAAGACGGGCAATTTCTATTTTTGTTTTTTCTACATAATTATTGTACTTACAGTCATATACTATTTCTTTTATAGGGTTAAGAAGATAATCTCCTTCTTTGGAAATACCTCCACCTATTACTATTCTTTCAGGCTGGAATACATTTATTATTGAAATAAGACCTGTAGCAAGATATTTAATATAGTTATCAACTACTTCTTTTGCAGTTTTATCCCCTGCTTTTGCACAATCAAAAGAAGTTCTTCCTGATACTTTTCCATTATCTTGAGTCCATTTATGCATCATAGAATGAGGATTTTTCTCCATAGCCTCTTTTGTATTTCTTATAAGTGCAGTAACCGATGCGTACTGTTCCCAGCATCCGTCACATCCGCAAGGGCAAGGCACTCCGTTTATTTCTATTTTCATATGCCCTATTTCAGCACCCGCACCGTTAAAACCGCTATAAATTTTACCGTTTATAATTATTCCTCCGCCAATACCTGTGCCTAAAGTAACAAATATAAAACTTTCAGAATTTTCGCCGTACATCTTATACTCGCCAAGTGCCGCAGCATTTGCGTCGTTTTCTATATTTACTTTAGTTTTAAATACTTCATAAAGTCTTTCCCTTAAAGGAAAATTTGTCATCCCTATATTACTTAAATGTTTAATAATACCGTTTTTATTATCAACAATACCGGGGCAACCGACTCCGACAGCCTCTATATCAGAAATTGTAAGATTTGCATCTTTTAATACTTTTAAAGAAACATTTATCATATCTTTTATAATTTCTTCGCTGTCTCTCTCTTTCAAAGTAGGGGTTGATGCTTTTTTTATAATATTTCCCTTTTCGTCAACA
>JAZOMN010000079.1:0-1925 GCA_045654005.1 Clostridia bacterium | reverse complement strand
AAAACCGCCTCTTAAGGTCAATCAACCTTTATGCATTCACGCAGCAATAACGGAAAGGTTCTACTTATATTACTTAAATAATACTTTCTTCCTTTCGGCTCAGAAGCTACAAATATAAAAATAAGTTTATGACTTGCACCTACCGTCACTTCTCTATAAAACTCCGTTTTTTACGCCCTCTTCGTCAACGCCTTTATAATAATATACTATATTTTGATATATTTGTCAAGTTTTATTTTAGCTATATTCTTCCTTTATTATCAACAAAATTCCTTAAATAACCGCCTACAAAAGGCAATGCTTTATCAAGATAATTTCCAAAGCATCCTAATCCGAGTTCCCAGTTATATGCTCCTTTGTATCCGATTTCTTCGAGTGCATCAAACACAACTGCCCAGTCAATTGCACCAAAGGCACCGTTTAAAGGCATTAAATGGCTATCATAAAAGCCCTGATTATCGTGAAGATGTAAAACCTCAATATTTTCCCCTAAAACTTTAATTGATTCGTACATTTGAGGTCCGCCATAATAACGAGCTTCATTAGTATGACCTGTGTCAAGGCAAAATGCTTTCCACTTACTGTCAATTAAATCAAAACTTCTTCTTAAGTTTCTTGCATCTCCTAAAAAATCAAGAACCGGACCGGTTGATAAAACTGAAGAACCATGAGTTTCCTGCGCAAATTTAACATTATATTTTTCACAAAGAGGTGTAAGATAATCTTCAAAAAATGCTTTATTCTTCTCAAGGAGAAAATCCTCGTCAAGACATACATGCTCCCACTGTTTTAATTTTACACTGTGAAATACACAAACAGGTGCTTTTAAAATACTTGATGCCTTTAAATCAAGTTCTGAATTTATTTTGATTTTTTCACTCAAATCTTCTTCGGGAACACAAGTTGTAAGTCTTCCGTGAGTTTGCGAAATTTCAATTTCCAAATCGTCACAAAGTTTTTTTACATTAGAAAAATAACTTAAAAATTCATCTTCTGATACTTTATATATGGTATCTTCTTCCTTTTTGTATGTGGTAAAACCTATATCCACTGAGTCAAATCCACTCTTTTTTATAAGTTTAAAACCTTCTTCGATTCCGTATCTTCTTATAACCGCAGCTGATGATATACCAAGTTTCATAATATAAACCTCCCAAAAATCATCTTATATTAAGTGACGGTGTTGAAATCCAAGGATATCTTAATGCAGATACAAGGCTTTTTCCCTCTTTGACACTTGCAGGACCAAATAATAAACGCTCCTCTTCAAGTTCTTCAATTCTTAAATCTGTATTTTTTAAGAAATCTTTTAGTTTTCTAATAACCGTATCCATTCTTCCTATTGTTGCCGACAATCTTAAATCAGATATTTCCCAACCAAAAGCCTTATGTTCTTTATGCCATACATTATACATTTGTTCTTTTAATATTGCAATCTTATTTTTTACTGTTTCAATTTCTTCGATAAGTTCTTTCATTTTTTGAGTATTCTTGGTCTTGTATGCTTTTGTTATTCTGATACCTAAATCGCATTTATCATAAAGAATTGATATAATTGTTTTGTAATAGTCAAATAAATATTCAAGGTCTTTTGGTACATTAACCGTTTCTAACCTTTTAAGTTTTTTAAGATAATCGCTCTTTAAATCTACTGATTCAAAATTTTTATCAAACAATGCTAAAAGTAAATCCTGATATAACACTTGCTTTGATACATTAGGGTCCTGAGTATCTGCTTCATAAGGATATTCATGGCACCACTCTTCAGGGTAACAGTCAAAATCTGTCGCCATAAAGGCTTCCATATCGTAACCTGTACATAATTTAAAGCGGTCTTTTACAAGTTCGTCAGATACTGTTTTGTTATAAATAAACTCTGCATATAACTGCATACCGAGCAAAGTAGCATAAATATCAAGATATCC
>JAZOMN010000078.1:0-4524 GCA_045654005.1 Clostridia bacterium | reverse complement strand
ATAAAAAACCTCAAAGAATACTAAGGGATGTTAAAAAACTCCAGACCGCAAAAAATGAGAATTATGAATATATAAACTTGTAAAATTTTAAACAATTTATTATTAAGGTAAAGATTTTTAAAAAAATCTTTGAAATTAAATAATTTTTTGCTATGAACAAACCTAGCCACTCGACGTACTTAGTACGCCTTCGGGTGACCCAAAACTAAGAGTTTTGGCTATGTTTGTCCATTCTGAAGCTTTTTTCCTATCCCTAACAAAAAATGAAAGGAACTATATAAAAATGGATAAAATATACGGAAGAAATCCTGTTTCGGAACTTATAAAAAACGGAAACGATATTGATAAAATATATGTAAATAAAGAACTTATTGACGGCTCTTTAAAATCAATCTTAAAAATGGCACAGGATAAGAGAATAATAATATCTTACTGCACAAGAGAAAAACTTGACGAAATGTGCGAAACAACAAAGCATCAGGGAATTATGGCGCAAATTCCCCAGACCGAATATGCCCAAATATCAGATATATTAGAATATGCAAAAGAAAAAAACGAACCGCCTTTTATATTTGTACTTGACGAAATAGAAGACCCGCACAATTTAGGTGCAATAATAAGAACTGCAAATGTATGCGGAGCGCACGGAGTAATTATCCCTAAAAGAAGAAGCGCAACAGTTAACGGAACAGTTGCAAAAGCATCTGCAGGTGCGGTAAGTTCTACTAAAATTGCAAGAGTAGGAAATATAACAAACGCGATAAATGAATTAAAGGAAAATAATGTGTGGGTTTATGGTATGGAAGCCGACGGAGATAAAATGTATTTCGAGCATGACCTTACAGGAAGTATTGCAATAGTTGTCGGCTCGGAAGGATTTGGCATGAGTAACTTAGTAAGAAAATCCTGCGACTTTACCGTTAAAATCCCCGTAATGGGAACTGTAAACTCTCTTAACGCATCAGTTGCAACAGGGGTTGTAGCGTTTGAAGCGTTGAGACAGAGAATTTCGAAGAATTAGGAATAAAGAAAGGCGAAATGATGCTATACAGCCATTTCGCCTTCTTTTTTTACATAGTATATTATTGTAGGGAATGGATTTATCCATTCCGTTTTCGAATGCCCATCCTCTGTCATTCTGAAGCTTTAGCTGAAGAATCTCAAGCCCTCCTTGTGTAAAGGAGGGTGGCACACGCAGTGTGACGGGAGGATTGCAATAAAGAGATCCTTCTCTTCGTTCAGGATGACAGGTAGAGTGTAGAATACAGAATTATTGTAGGGGTCGGCGTCCTCGGCGACCCGCACTAAAAATTACGCATTATAAATCGCCGCTGCAATAAGTTTTGCTCTTTTTGCAAGTGCAGATATATACGCTCTTTCTCTTAAAGTGTGTTGTTCGTGACCTTCTATTCCCATTGCACAAAGGCTTGGAACACCAACTTCTACGCTGTAGCAAGAGTCAGAACCTCCCCCTGCTATGCAATTTGTGAGTTCACCAAGTTCGTATTTTGAACTTATGTTTTTAATATATTCAAATAATTCGAGATTTCCTTTGGTTTCTTCCATTGGAACACGGCTACTTATCTCGGTAACCAAAGAAACAGTATTTCCGATATATGAAGTATCGGCTATTTTTTTGACATGGTCTTCTGCTCTTTTTTTATCTTCAAGTTTGTTATATCTTATATCCACAATAAAACTGCAATTTTCAGGAACAGAGTTTGCAATAGTTCCCCCGTTTATTATTCCGCAGTTATAAGTTATATTGTCTCTTTCACTTCCCTTTTCAATTTCGATTATCTTATGTGCCGCTTCTTTTATTGCACTTACACCGTTAAAATAATCTGACCCTGCATGTGCGGCTTTGCCTGTAACATCAACTCTTAATCTGAAAACACCTTTTCTGCCCGTTACAATTTTTCCTTCAGGGCTTCCCGACTCGCAGTTAAGTGCCATAAGGCTTCCTCTTATATTTTCACGAAGGTAATTTCTGCCCTCTTCTTTGGAATAGGTTGAATTAACTTCTTCGTCAGGGGATAATACAATTTTAACAGGTCTTTTTGAAAATCCTGCCTCTTTTAATGAACATATTGCAAGAAGTGCAACTGATAACCCGCCTTTACAATCATAAACACCGGGGCCTTTTAAAAATCCGTCTTCCTCTTTTACAATCTCTTCACCGAAAATCCCTTTTTTATGTACAGTATCCATATGCCCCATAAGAGTAACAGGCTTTTCACTGCTACCGTTATCAAGAGTGACTACAAGACCATTCCCCGATTCTTTAAAAGGAACAATTTTTGCATCAAGTCCTTTGTCTTTTGCAAATGATGCTATTAGTTCCCCAACAGAATCAACCGCTTCCTTATCATAAGACGGGGACTCAATTTTTGCCATTTGAATCCATAGTTTTTTTATTTCCGGCTGATTTTTTTCAATTATTTCAAATATTTTTTCCATTTATGTCCCTCTTTCTTATTTTATGCTGCTTATAAACTTTTCTTTAATCTCTTTTCTTGTTTTACTATTAAGATTATCAATAAGCGTTATATTCATATCTTTTGCTCTTTGTTTTAAATATTTAACGCTCTCTTTATCCGAACTTAAATAAGTTGCAAGAAGATATTTTTTCCCGTATTTCCCGCCAAATTTCTTTGCAATGGTATCAAGTTCATATAATGCCTCTTTATGCACTTCCCCATTCTTACAGGAAATAAATATAGGAATCAAATCACGCATAACCATAATGTCAACTTCATTTTTTGTATCTTTGTTTTTAGGATCTTTATCAGAATGAATTATTCCGTCCCAGTCAATATAAACACTCTGGTCAATATCGTCATAGTATCCGCTGTTTTCTTCCTGAATTTCCCTTAAAATAAGATAAGCATAAAGTTCCAGCACATTTCCTGCTTTTATAAGGCACTTTCTTATCTGAGGATTTTTATACTTAAAAGTTATGTAATCTTCTCTTTTCTCATAATCAAAAATAAGCCCTGATTTTTGCAAACTGTCAACAATTCTTTCATTTATATAAAGTTCTTCTTCTAAAGTTATACCTTTTTCAACATTTCCCATACTTTCTAAAAGTTCAAAAGCGTTTACCTGCCTGTTCCAGCTTCCGCAATGAACTTTTAAAATGTTCCACATTTTAGAAACATCTTTTTTAAATTCTTCACTAAAATCCCATTTAACATCTTCTTTTTCGTTATCTAAAACCAAACATCCGTTAAGTTCCATCGCTTCTTTTATAGACATAACTGCAGTCTGAGTGTTTAAAATACCTTCACACCCAAAAACATTTATAAATTTCTCGCTTCTTACATTAAACTGGAACATAGGAATATTTTTAGAATTTGAAACTGCCCCCGCCGCAGTAAGCACAATGTCCTTTCCACCTGTTAAATCAATGTAACAATCAGGATAAGTGTCAACAATATAATTTAATTTCTCTAAAACCAGATCATACTCATATTCTTCTATTTTTTCAAAAATTATTTCGGAAGTTACTCCCTTATTTTCTAAAAAGTTTTTAAGAGCAGTTGTTTTTTTATTACTCATTACATTCTTAAATCCAACATATATAATCCTTTCAGGGTTGAATTTAAGACCGGAAATAGCATTTTCCACCTGACAAACATCAAAAATTTCTATTAAAGTTTTAATTTTAATCACCTCAGCTTTTAAAATTATTATACATTATTTATCATAATTCTACAAGTAGTATTCTGTCTTTTTGTCATAAAGATTTGCTTATTGATGTTTTTGAACTGATGTTATAGTTTTTATATGTTTGACAAAAAAATATATGTAACATATAATAAACAAAGGATGTGAATTATGTGAATGAAATTATAATGCTTATTATGGAAATAATAGGAACTATTGCTTTTGCCGTATCAGGTGCTCTTGTGGCTATAAGTTTTAGTCTGGATATTTTCGGAGTTGCCTTTTTGGGTGTTATAACCGCAGTGGGCGGAGGAATGTTAAGAGATTTACTTATAGGAAATCATCCTCCTAAAATATTTTCTTTATCCTACTTACTTATTATCGCCCTTTTAACTGCAATTATCGTTTTTATTATATCCTATATAAACAAACACCGTTTCTTTGAATTCAAAGAAAAAATTGAAAAAATAAATAACTTGTTCGACGCTATCGGACTCGCCGCTTTTACAGTTACAGGAACAGAAATGGCATGTGTTGCGGGTTTTTCCGATAAGGCTATTTTTGTTATATTTATGGGTATGTTAACAGGTGTCGGAGGCGGAATTTTCCGTGATGTACTTGTATCGCAAACACCGTATGTTTTAAAGAAACATATATATGCCGTTGCCTCAATATTAGGAAGCATACTCTACTATGTTATAAGTATAACATACGGTTTTGAATACTTAGGCACTATTATTTCAATGCTTACTGTTGTAATTATAAGACTGCTTGCAGCAAAATACTTATGGGAATTACCTAAAATAAAAAACCCTGATATTACAGGAAATTAGAAAAAAAGACTATTCTTTCGAA
>JAZOMN010000077.1:0-4784 GCA_045654005.1 Clostridia bacterium | reverse complement strand
CTTTTTTTTTTTTTTAATTTTTTGTTAACAATTTATCAAATAAAAAGAAAAGTTATAGCCTATTCTATAACTTCTCCTGTTTTTTCATCTACTTCTATATTGCTTTCACAATTCTTTATAAAATTATACATTTGCAACCATTGATTAAATTGTGGGGCAGGTATTTGCCCATTCTTAACCATATGATAAAACGACTTACCTTCACATACTTGTTGCACAAATTCTTGTGTTTTCGCATATTTTGTCCTATCAATAGTATGTATCAATTCAATAAAAAAATCGTTATCACTTGTTATAAAATCTTCTTTTGTATAATGATATTTCCTTGATTGACCTTTACTAACAAGATATGCAACATCGTGTGATGAATATAAATACCAATCAGCCCACTTTGATGATTGCCAAGGCATTACACCTAAAGGCTTTAAAGGATTTGTTGAATCAATTTCTTGTAATATGTCAGTTAAAGTATCGGTATTTATTTGTCCGTTTGGCATAATAAATAAATGCTTGTGCGACTTTGTTTCTTCTTCTTCTGCATAATGTTCTACAAAGCAATAATAATTTATAATACGCCTTTGAACTAAATCACCTAACTTTAGTTTTAAAAAGTCCGCAGTATTATAACTTATCGTTGAAAATGGCTTCGTAGTTCTCAAGATTAATTTCCCCCAAATTAATTTTTATACGTAATGCATTTATCGTGCTATCAATAAACATTCGTACCATAGACGAGGGAGTTTGTCCAATAGAATAAGCAGAAACCTTAAGCAAAAATAATTCTTCCTCGGTTAATCTAACTTCAATGCGCTTTGTTTTGTTCGGTGTAATCTTCAATTTAATTCTCCTTTACTTTTTTCTATATATTAACATACAAAATAACACTTGTCAATAGTTTTTGAAATTTTGTCCGTACAAAACAATCAATTTTTTATGCTCTATTCGTGGAAGAGCATAAAAAGGCATAGCATAAATAAAAAGCGTGTAAAGGCTACGAAAATTTTTGTGAACTGCTTCGCAGATCTCAAAATTTTTCTCGGCTCTATCGAGCAACCTTGACACACTTTTGATTTATACTGTTGTGTAATTAAGGGCGAATGATTAATTATCATTTGCCCTTTGCAAATGCTTTTTTAACTTGTTTTTAATACTAACCTTTTCCTTTTTTGGCTTTTGATATGGTTGATAACGGCTTGGAAGCGGTGGAAGTTCTTCTCTTTCCCAAGAATCAAAATATTTATAATATAATGGTCTAATAATTTTAGGACAGAATATACGTTGAAATAATGAGGGTTTACAATATCCTTGTATAATTTCGCCCAACTTCTCGCTTCCGTCTTTTTTGGGGTTTGGGATAATAATGCCATAGGGAATGCGATAATATGAAGAAATCCATTTACCTGTTAATTTACCTTTAAATACATAGTATACTCTATCCGTTATTACACGTATTTTTCTATCGACACCGTCCCATTGTTGAGTAAATAATTCTATATCGACATTATAATGACGATGTTCAAGGAAATATTGTAACTTATCTTTACTAAATTCCTTGTATGCTCTACTATCTGCAAATAGTGTTGCTTCGTCTATGAGTATTTTTGCATTAATAAGATTAAATTTTCCTATGCAGTTATTGTCAATAAAAGTAACACCATTGACAGCCAAATGAACATTACAATATACATTATCATAGCGTTTACTTTTCACCGCCTCTATCGCTCTTTTTGTCATTAATGTTGTTTTACCACATCCGGGCAAACCAAAAAATAAACTAACACTCATTATATCACCTATATTATATTATGTATTGTGAGACCGTGAACGGTCTGCACAACCGCAAACGGTCAACAAAAGGGGAGTATTGACTCCCCCTTTATTACGAGGATTTACGCACCCCATACGATAGACTTAATGGCTTTGACACCAAGAAAAATAACGCTGATTGCAATACCAATTGCGAAAAGGGGTAAAAGTTCACCCAATGCACCTGATTCAGATGTCATTGCAGTAATAACAGTACCAATCCAATCTACAACAGTACCAAGGGCAGATGTTACAGCACTAAGCATGGTTTATACTCCTTTCTTTTGTAATTAAGCACCCCATACGATAGACTTAATGGCTTTGACACCAAGAAAAATAACGCTGATTGCAACACCAATTGCGAAAAGGGGCAAAAGTTCTTTCATAGGTCCTGTAGTAATAGCAGAAATAACACTACCTACCCAACCTATAACAGTAGTAAGACCACTTGTAACGGCTTCAAGCATAGCAATACTCCTTTCTACAAATATTTATTTTCTACCATTCCAAAAATGGCTAAAAACACGATATACAAGGTCAATAAAAACAGTAGTGAAAATTATTATCAATGCACCGCAAATATAATAAATTACTTGTTGTTCGCTCGAAGAATAATTGGAAGTATCCCAAGTATGCTCAATAATATTTTTTATAATATCATACATTGCTTCACCTCATTGAAATAATAGACTTAATAAGTATAGGAACAGTAGCAAGGAATGCAAGCGGAATCAAATATATTAAAATATATTCAAATATACCGCTATTAAGGTATTGAGAAAATAATGGTATTATATTATTTAACACTCCTATCACCCAACCTTAAATAAATAAGTATAAGCATAGATGTTATAACCATATAAAACATATATTGCATTTATATCACTTCCTTTTTGCATTTTGTTCACGTTGCTTCTTCTTTAATCCTCTTGTAGCGATATCGCTACTTGCATAGCCTATAAATGGCTTAAGAAGTAATCTAACGGCGGTATATATAAGAAACGCACTTGAAACTAATACAGATACACCGCCAATAGCACCGAAAATATCATCCAACCATAATATAGAAGAACCAATAGATGTTGACAACATATTCATTATATTGCCTAACATAATATTATCCCTCCCTACCGAGAATTTTATATATTACAACTACGGCAAATGCAGAAACAATTATAGCAAGAACTTCAGCAGGTAGCCAATCGAAATAAGATGGAATTTTAGCAACAAATTTACCTGTAATTTTTATTACATATGCTATATCTTCAAAAAAGCCTATAACAAAATCGAATATAGAAGAAATCGCACTACCTATACTTTTTAATGTATCGAATATGGCACTCATTCAATCACCCTTTTTTACCAAATAATACAAGGCTAATCATAGAAAGACTAACACAAACTAACAACATATTTCGTACTATTTCTGCTTCAAGTAATGCTTCAAAAATATTTGTGTATTCGTCTATATTTGCTTCGGTTACAACGTCAAACGTATCAATAGAATCTGCAATAATAGAAGCATCGGGTTTAAACATATCGTTTAATTCTTCTTTTACATTATCGGCATCACTTATAAGACTATCTACATCACTATTAAGTTTGTCCGCTTCTTCTTTTTGTCCCGTACTACCACTTATAATATACTCGAGCAATTCGTTTCTTCTTCCCGTTTCCTCCTCTTGTCGAATAGCAGAATCAACAGAAAATTCCAAACGTACATAATTGATTTTAATATTTATATGATATTGTTCAAGTACATCTCTATCGGCATCATACTGAAAATCGTATATTGATATCATAGGGTCAATATATTTTGTGCCTAACGGTTTGCCAAAGGTACATTTTACGGTATGTTCATCGTTAGGTTTAATAACAGACCAAGGTGTGCCGACATTCCACGCAAGTGCATCATAATTTTTATCACGTGCTATTGCATATGCTTTAGATGTACACATATATACATTGTCGGGTACTTGTATACTTTCCGCATCTGTAAAAATACTATATGAATATGATATTATAGTATCATCGGGGAATATATCCGCATCTAAATAATTATCACCAAGTATATATATTTCGTCTTTAAATAAAAATGGTACGCCTTTGGAATACAAAGCATATTCATTACCAAAATATTCCCAATATGTTTCACTTTGCACTCCATCTTGAACAGTATATATCCGATGTTTAATATAATCTAATGGTAAATCGAGGGTAATATAATCAACACCGTTTTCGTCAGTCCATTTATCTATAACAAAATTACTATAATGTAAAATTTGGGGTTCGTCAGCACTTGCGAAAATAGATAAAGGGGCAAAAGTACACACTAAAACCGCCGATAATATCGCAACAATTTTAATTTTCATACTCTCACCCCTTTGTTTATTTTGTTTCAACGCATTTTATAAAATAGAAATCTTTTGCATTAAATCCGTATTTTATTTTTGATAATGCTTCGCTTCGTGTATATGCTTTTATACACAATGTACAATATTCGCTGATATTCTTATTGAAAATTAAAAACCTATATTCATTCATATAAGCCTAATTTCCTCAACAGTACCGAAACGATTATAAAGGAATTCAACGGTATCTCCAACATCAATACCATTTGCCATTTCCGTTTTTACGTATTCATTATCACACTTATCACCTTCGCCTTTATCAAGTGCAATAGGTGATTTAAAATGAAGAATACAACCGTTAACTTCTTTTCCTGTCTTTTTAGAAAGATAATTAACTTTTTCTTTTCCAATAATAGTAACTTTCATTTTTTTTCTTCTCCTTTGTATTTATGTTGGTTTAATTTTATCAATTAAATTTTACAAAATCTTTTTTTTTTTTTTAATTTTTTGTTAACAATTTATCAAATAAAAAGAAAAGTTATAGCCTATTCTATAACTTCTCCTGTTTTTTCATCTACTTCTATATTGCTTTCACAATTCTTTATAAAATTATACATTTGCAACCAT
>JAZOMN010000076.1:0-6205 GCA_045654005.1 Clostridia bacterium | reverse complement strand
TTTCATCATCAGGCAATTAAGACATTGGGGAAAGACTTTGATATTATTTCAACCGCTTTTGATGGTGTAACTGTTGAAGGGATTAAACATAATAAATTACCTGTGTTTGGTGTTCAGTGGCATCCCGAAAGACTTTGTTTTGAACATAAAAAAGAAAATACTGCCGACGGGGCAGAACTTTTTAAATATTTTATTTCTCTTTGTAATAGAAGATAGAATGAAAAAGCGAAAATCTATAGTTTAATACTGAAATGCGAATTGAAAATATATAAATATTAAAGTATTCTATAATTAAGAGAATTTGATTTTTTAGTAGATAAAAAAGGAGATGGTAGATAATGAAAAGATTGATATCACTTATTCTTTCACTTGCAATGGTTATATCAGTAATACCTGTTATATCTTTTGCTGCAGAGGAAACGATTAACAATGTTGCTACTTATGGTTTGAAGGAAAATCCATTCGTTTTATCAGATGATAACAAGACTATTGTTTACGAAATGGAAGATTATCCTTTTGAGGGTTCAAACTATAAAATTGTATCGGATGAAGATGCTTCAGGCGGTGCAGCTATGACTACCAGAAGTTATCTTTTAAAAGAGCAGTACAAATATGCTGTGCCGGGAGACCTTTGCCAGTACAGATTGTGGGTTAAAACTGATAAACCTACAGCAGTTAAAGTTTATGTAAGAGCAAAAACTACTGGTAACACTGTAACAAAAGTTGCAATGTCTACAAATGGTGCCAAGACAGTAGTAAGAAGTATTTATCTTGAAAATGGGGAAGGAGAGTATTCGTGGGGAAGTGCCGATTCTTATGAAATCCGTCCGGGAGACCCTTCTGCTATTAATTTCCTTTTTTATTCCAAAGGTTATATACATAAAGAAATTATTAAAAGTGACCTTTTATATATGCCAAGCGGTATGGGGGATGAATATCAGGCAATTACACTTGGTGAGGATACTACCGATTATGATAATTTAAGATATCCTATTCCGCCTTTTACGCCAAGGAAGGACAGACCGAGGGTTTATCTTAATAAAGAAACAATTAAGAATGTAAGAAACAATCTTGCTCATCCCGAAAATGCTCCTGTTTATGAGGAGGTTTTAAAAAATGCCTCAACAGAACCTAATGCGTGGGATATAAATTCTGCATCTAAATATATTTGGGCAAATGCATTCTTGTGGCAGTTAAACGGCGATAAGGAAGCAGGGCAAAAAGCGGTTGATGCTGTTTTTAAATCGTTTGTCAGCGAGTCAACACTTTCTGAAAACCGTGAAGGTAATCAGGCTTATAATAACCGTGCTTATCAGAACCTCGTTTTAGCAATTGTATATGACTGGTGTTACGATTTCCTTTCAGATGAGGAGAAACTTCAGATGATAGGAAGAATGTTATATTATGCTTCTCAGCAGGAATATCCTTATCCACCTAATGTCCATGGAAGAGCTAACGGTCACGAATCCGAGTCGACTATATTTGTAGGGCAATTACCTTCTGCAATAGCAATTTATGAAGACTATCCTGAAATGTATAATATTGTAGGCGGTAAAATATTTGAAGAATATTTATCAACAAGAAATTTCTATTTTAGTATTAAAAATCATTCTCAGGGTACTCATTATAATGGGCGTATGGGTTATGAATCACTTTTTGCTCTTTTACTTGAAACCGGTGTTTCAAAAGGGCTTATTGTTGAAGGTGCTGATGATTGCCTGCTTGACGAAATATTCGCTCTAAGGCCTGATTCTCAAACTGCACCAAATGGTGACGAAAACCGAAGCGGAGTGACAAGAACAGGGACTCAGCCAACTGCCGTGGGAATGCTTATATGGGGAAATCTTTGCAAGAACCCATATTTAAGAGATGCATTTTTTATGTGCCATCCGACACATAATTTTTCTTATACAGCGTCGGGATTAAATCACGTAATATGGCTTCTTGTTAATGACCCGTCGATAGGAAGAAAATCATATAAAGAATATCCTAATGTTATATACAGAGGTGAGAAGAGCGGTGTTGTGTACGCCCATACTTCCTGGGAAATGGGAGATGAAGATTATTCTGACCAGATGTTCGTGAGACTTAATCTGGAAAATGTTTATGCCGACGGTCACGACCATCTCGATACAGGGCACTTTGATATTTATTATAAAGGCTCGTTGGCAATTGATTCAGGACATTATGCCACTTATGGTAAACCACATCATAGACATTATTATCAAAGAGGTATAGCGCATAATATTATGCTTTTATATGACCCTGATGAAGTTGTAAAACACAGGGGTTATGACTGTGCTAATGACGGAGGTCAGCAATATATAAATCCATTGCAAGGTTCTTTGGAAAAATTGGAAACTGAATCCATAATTTGCGAAAACCTTGGTGTAGATTATGGGGATGATATGAAAAATCCTTCCTTTGTATATATGAAGGGAGATTTAACAAAAGCGTACTGGGAAGGTAAGATGGAAAGTTATACCCGTTCGTTTGTATATTTAAATTTCTTTGACGAGGTTTATCCCGGAGCATTAATTGTTTTTGACAGAATGGTATCTAAAAAACCTGAACTTAAGAAAACATGGCTACTGCATACTCAGCAGGAACCGTCAATTGACCATGAAACAGGTATAGCAATTGCAGATAAAACAGAAGAAGGGGATAACGGAAGAATTATAAATCAGACTCTTTACCCTAAGAAAGACAATGTTGTCATAGAAAAAATAGGAGGCGAAGGTTTCGAATACTGGGTTGATGGAGTGAATTATCGAAATGCTGACGGCGCTATGATTCATCCGGAAGAAAACAAAGATTATGGGATGTGGAGACTTGAAATTTCACCAAAAGAAAGAACTGCAACTGACTGCTTATTAAATGTTCTTCATGTTACCGAAGCAAATGACGAAATAGTTCCGCTAGAAGCAGAACTTATTGAAGCAGGTAATTTCTTAGGCGCAAAAATTAAAGATCGCGTTGCTTTCTTTAACACCAATTATGGCAGAAGTTCAGAAGACATAACCTTTAATTTAACAGGCGATGAAGAATACGAAATATTATTTACCGATGTTTCATCAGGTCAGTGGATTATATATAAAGACGGAAAGGAATACGACCGTCAAATTGCAACTGAAAACGGCGGTGACTTTAAGTTTAAAGGTACAAAAGGGGAATATACCGTTAAAAAGAATAACCGTTCTCCTCTTACTTTTACCCGTGATATGAACTACAGAAATTACCTTACACCAATTGATGATTATGATTATTTTGAAATCAATGGATTATGGTTTGACTTTGAATATTTTAAAGAAGATGGCAAGGTTTTTGCCAATGTTGAAAAAATAACCAAAGCGGCAAAATCTAATGCTACTATCACCGAAGATAATATTATAATTAAAGGTAATGTAAAAGATATTGAAGTTCCAAAAAATTCAGATTCGCTAAGATTTAAAGATGGAATATGGTATATTGATATAACGGCACTTGAATCAATCATTAATTTGAAATTTACCAACCCTGTTGCCAATGTGTATGCAGCTAAAGGCGGGCTTGCAGGTGTTAAATTTGAATATCTTAAAGAAGATGGTTATGCTCATATAATCTCTGCTACAACTGCTGATGAAAATTACGATTATGCTTATCCTGTTGAATTTACAGTTGACGCAGGAGAACGTACACTATGGCAAACAGATATTATTGGTAACTTTATTGTATATGAATTTGATCAAGAGTATGATATCAACTCTGTTGATATTATATGGTCTCAGAAGGGCAGAGGTCATTTTATGAAACTGGAAACCTCTTTAGACGGAGTAAACTGGGAAGTTGTATATGACGATGTAACAGAGGACTCACCTTCCACAACCGAATATTTTACTACTCAATTCAAAGAAAGCAAGGCGAAATTTGTAAGAATTACAGGATCGGGTAATACCCAAGGCTCTGCGTGGTTTGGTATGTATTCGTTAAGATTTCCTGTTAATATAGAATATGATGCAACTTATGGTGACGGAGAAGAGGAAATCGAAGAAGATGTCTTTACAGATGAAGATGAAACTCTTGGTGAAGAAGATGACGATGATGATGACGAATAAAGTTCTGAGGGGGAATGATAAATAATGAGAGTTTATAAGAAATATATTATACTTATGCTTATTATTTCACTTATACTGCCAAACACTATGTTTTTAACAACGTTTGCAGATAATGAAATAACAATTACAACAGGTCAGGAATTTGCTGAAAAGATTTCAGAAGGTAGCACTTTTAAAATTAAAGGTAACGAAGATACCAATGGTGATGGTGTTCCTGATGGTATTATAATACCAAACACCTGTCAGTCGGTCCAAGGATTTAGTGGAACGATTATAGGTGAAGAAGGTAAAAATAATATTCAAATTAACAAACCACTTTTTGCTTCATTTAGCGGTAATACTACGATTAAAAATATTAACCTTAAAACTGATAATGAAGGTACGTTTGCAGCTGGAACAACTGAGGGTTACGGTGCATTGGTTTGTGTTATTGAAACTGCCGGGACTTATACTATTGAAAAAGTTGCTAATTATTGTAACATATCATCTTCAAAAAACTATCTTGGGGGGTTAATCGGTAAAGTTACTCAAGGAACATTAACACTTAAGTTATGTTCCAATTACGGTTCTGTTACAGGTACTGGCTACTATGTTGGTGGTCTGATTGGTGGTTTGGATTCTCCCGCCACATTTACTGTAGATAAGTCGTTTAATGCAGGTGACATTACCGGTGATAGATATACCGCGGGTATTGTGGGACGTGTTTATAATGCGACTGGAACAATTTCTGATTCCTTTAATGCAGGTATTATTACAACATCGACAAACAATGGAAACGGTGGCGGAGCCGGCATTACAGTGCCAACAAATAATTGTACTTTATCTATTAAAAATACATATAATGTTGGCAAACTTCTGAACGTATATTCTCCTCCTACTAATAATCTTGCTCATATAGCTTTAAAAGCGTATACAGCTTTTACAGAAAATTGTTATTATATAGAAAATAGCATGGCTGGAAAAACAACTGTTGGTTCTCTAAAAACAATTGAAGAATTAGCAGACGGATTAGAAACACTTCGTTTTTCTGATGATATTTGGGAATATGTAGTGGATGATATTTTAGATGAATATAAATATCCTCAGATAAAAGGAAACACATTGTGGAACGATTATAAATATTTCGGAACAAATGACAATGTTACTTTGGAAAGTTCCTCTGATTCCGGTGAAATAAATATTGTATCATCCGTATGGGAAAAAGTAGATAGTGCAACAGATAACACAAGTATTTATAAAGGTATAGAATCTCCATCGGTGTATGATATTTCAGCAAATGCATCTTATGGCGGAGTATTGGGTCTTCCAATGTTAATAGCAGATAAAGATTCAAAACCTGAATGTACCTTTACTATAAACAAATCAGCTGAAGTTTATTTAGCGACAGATAAAAACCCTGATGACGAAACAGTTGGTGTTGTAGAGGATAACGGATTTAAACAAGTATTTAATGCTGATGGCACTCCTGCGACAGTTGTGACAAAAGGGGGAGCGATATTCTATCTTTCTAAAAAGAGTTATGATGTTGTATCAGGTAATGAATCTACTAAAGATGTAGAAATCACAGGTGACACATCAGACCTTGGTAAATCATATTTTGTATTTGTTAACTGGGTTGATAACGCAACTGTTACTTTACATTTATCAGGAAATGAAAAAATCTATATAAATGATGAGTTGTGTCAGAATCCAACTTATCCTACCGCTAAGGGTGGAACATTTAAAATTAAAATAGAGCCAAGACCAAATTATTACATAAAAGATTTTGTTATTGATGGCGAAAGCGAACAACAAAATATAGTGACATATTACGAAAAAGAAATTGATGCTGTAGACGATATAACTATAAAAAGTGAAACTTCTTTATATGAATTTATTGATGATAATTTAGAAGATGATATCACTTATCCTTATTATCAACATGTTCCGGAAATTGAAGATGGTACAGGCTTGACTATCCAGTCAGTAAAAGCTGAAGGTTATCTTGGCGAATTTTTAGAAGGTGCAACTGTTACTTTAAACATTAAAAAAGACGGAACCGCTGTTACTTCGGCTCAGGGAAGTGTTAACGGATACGGTAAAGTTGACATAACAGGATCTGTTCGAAATAT
>JAZOMN010000075.1:0-8407 GCA_045654005.1 Clostridia bacterium | reverse complement strand
GGCATAATGTTGTTCATAGCCTCGTTGAAAACTTCTAATGGTTCTTTTCCTGATTTTTCTTTTACAATGTCGAATGCATCATAAACGATCTTCTGAGCAACACCCTTCTTACCGTCTAACATTATGTTGTTAATAAGTTTTGTAACAACTACATCATTGTAAAGTGGATCAGGTAGAACTTCTCTTTTTGGAATATTACCTTTTCTTGGCACTTTACTTCCCCCTTTCGCAATAAATGGTTATCGCAGGTACTCAATGACAAATTCACTGTTAGCACTTTTTAACACGCTTATCAAATACACAAATATAAAATAAATATATACAATAAACTAAAAAGTACTAAGACACCTATAACCTTTTAAATTTCTTTTTTTAATTAGTTTTTTCTGCTTTTAATTATTTAGCAGCTTTCGGTCTTTTCGCACCGTATTTAGATCTCGCTTGGTTTCTGTTAGCAACACCAGCAGTATCAAGTGTACCTCTGATGATATGGTAACGTACCCCAGGAAGATCCTTAACTCTACCACCTCTTATAAGAACAACACTGTGTTCCTGTAAGTTGTGACCAATACCCGGAATGTAAGAAGAAACTTCTATACCGTTTGTAAGTCTTACTCTGGCAATTTTTCTAAGCGCTGAGTTAGGCTTTTTAGGTGTTGTAGTTTTAACTGATGTACAAACACCTCTCTTTTGTGGAGAACTTTGGTCAGTAGGTAGTTTTTTAAGGGTGTTAAGACCTTTTTGAAGAGCAGGCGCAGTTGACTTTTTAACAAGTGACTTTCTGCCTTTTCTTACCAACTGATTAAATGTAGGCATCTTTTAATTTCACCTCCTATGTTTATTATATATATTTAAAATTCGCGTGGAATTTTAAAGCAGATGAAGAATAAAGAATTTATACTTAAATTATTCTCTATTCATTTATTTTATAATAACCGCAACTGCGGCGGAAATTTTAATACCGCACGCTTTTCCAAGCTCTGAAGAACTTTTAACATATTCAATTTCAATGTTCTTTTCTTCGCAGAGTTTTCTTGGAACATCGGTTAAGTTGGAATCGGCATCTTCTGCAACAAACAGTTTTAAGACGATATCTTTATCTATCGCCTTTAATGCCTGTTTAATACCGACTTGCTTTTTTGAATTTTTCAACTCTTCTAACATATTATAAAGCCTCATTGGCAGTCTTCCGTCATAGCGGAAGACTACCAATTTAATATTTTATCCTATTTTTTTATAAAAGTCAACAAATTTTTTAATTTTAAGCTTCCGCTTGTTCTTCGTTATCTTCGGAACTTATATTATATCCAAAATCTCTGTAGATATTCATTCCTGTACCTGCAGGGATAAGTTTACCGATAATAACATTTTCTTTTAAGCCGATAAGCGGATCAGATTTACCTTTTATAGCAGCTTCGGTAAGAACTCTTGTTGTTTCCTGGAATGATGCAGCAGAAAGGAATGAATCGGTAGCCAAAGATGCTTTGGTTATACCTAATAGTACAACATTTCCTTTTGCAGGGATTTTTCCTTCTTTGATAAGTTCTTCATTTGCAGAAGCATATTCCAAAGTATCAACAAGGCTTCCTGTTAAGAATGATGAATCGCCGTTATCTTCAATTTTAACTTTTCTCATCATCTGTCTTACGATAACTTCAACGTGCTTATCGTTAATATCAACGCCCTGGTTTCTGTAAACCATCTGAACTTCTTTTAAAAGATATTTCCAAACGGCTTCAGGACCCTGAACTCTTAATATATCGTGAGGATAGATTGAACCACCTGTAATAGGATCGCCTTTTTTGATTATATCGCCATCGGCAACTTTGGTTTCATATCCGTAAGCAATCTGGTAGGTTTCAGCCTGACCGTCTTCTGCTGTAACGGTGATTTCTCTTTTCTTTTTGGATTCAGAATAAGAAACTTTACCGTCAAGGTCAGAGATGATTGCAAATTTCTTAGGTCTTCTTGCTTCAAATAATTCTTCAATTCTTGGAAGACCCTGTGTGATATCGTCTCCCGCAACACCACCTGAGTGGAAGGTTCTCATGGTAAGCTGAGTACCAGGTTCACCGATTGACTGAGCGGCAATAATACCAACAGATTCGCCTATATTTACTTTTTCGTTAGTTGCAAGGTTTTTACCGTAACACTTAGCACATACACCGTGTCTTAAGTGACAACCTAAAACTGAACGGATTTTAACTTCTTTGATACCCGCTTCAACAATTTTCTTAGCAATAGCCTCATTAATCATTGTATCTTTATCAACAAGGATTTCGCCTGTAGCAGGGTTAACAAGATCTTCTAAAACATATCTTCCTCTTAATCTTTCTTCTAAAGATTCTAAGATTCTGTTTCCGTCCATAATATCGTTAATAACAATACCTTCGTCAGTTCCGCAGTCGTCTGCACGGATAATTATATCCTGGGATACGTCAACAAGTCTTCTTGTCAAGTAACCTGAGTCGGCAGTTCTTAACGCAGTATCGGCAAGACCTTTTCTCGCACCACGGGTTGAGATAAAGTATTCCAAGATGTTAAGACCTTCACGGAAGTTCGCACGGATAGGAATTTCGATTGCTTTACCTGTTGTGTTAGCCATAAGACCACGCATACCTGCAAGCTGTCTTATCTGGTTAACACTACCTCTCGCACCGGAGTTAGCCATCATAAATATAGGATTGAATTTATCAAGGCCGTTCATCAGTGCTTTGGTAACTTTATCAGTAGTTTTGGTCCATTCTTCGATAACAAGATTATATCTTTCTTCGTCAGAAATAAGACCACGTCTGAACTGTTTTGTAATTTCTAAAACATTGTTTTCTGCTTCGTCAATGAAACCTTTCTTTTCTTCAGGAACAACCATATCGGAGATACTTACTGTTACAGCACCTCTTGTTGAATATTTAAAGCCTAATGCTTTAATTTCGTCAAGAACGCTTACTGTATCGGTTGTACCGTGTTCTCTGATGCAGGCATCAATGATTTTACCAAGCATTTTTTTATCAGCAGGAACTGTGATTTCTAAGTCAAAGAATGTTTCAGGAATTTTACCGTCAACAATTTCTCTGTCTTTGAATTTAAGGTCCTGAGGAATGTTTTCGTTAAATATAATCTGACCAACGGTAGCGTCTATTACTTTAGACTGCATTTTACCGTCAATTTCTTTAAAGCTTCTTACTTTGATTGGTGCGTGAAGCCCGATTGCCTTATTGTCATAAGCAAGGATTGCTTCCTGGAAGTTTGCAAATACTTTACCTGCACCTTTCTCATTTTCGTCAACAACTGTTAGGTAGTAACTACCAAGAATCATATCCTGTGTAGGAACTGTAACAGGTTTACCATCCTGAGGTTTTAAAAGGTTGTTTGCAGAAAGCATTAAGAATCTTGCTTCTGCCTGTGCTTCAGCAGATAAAGGAAGATGGACAGCCATCTGGTCACCGTCAAAGTCGGCGTTGTACGCTGTACAAACAAGCGGATGAAGTTTTAACGCTCTTCCTTCTACAAGTACAGGTTCGAAAGCCTGAATACCAAGTCTGTGAAGAGTAGGCGCACGGTTTAGTAAAACAGGATGCTCTTTGATAACTTCTTCTAAGATATCCCATACTTCGTCTTTTACTCTTTCAACCATTCTTTTTGCGCTCTTTATGTTATGAGCCTTGCCTTTTTCAACAAGACATTTCATAACGAAAGGCTTGAATAGTTCAAGTGCCATTTCTTTTGGAAGACCGCACTGATATAATTTAAGTGTAGGTCCTACAACGATAACCGAACGGCCTGAATAGTCAACACGCTTACCAAGTAAGTTCTGTCTGAAACGACCCTGTTTACCCTTTAATAAATCAGAAAGTGATTTTAAAGGACGGTTACCAGGTCCCACAACAGGTTTGCCGCGTCTGCCGTTATCTATAAGTGCGTCAACCGCTTCCTGAAGCATTCTCTTTTCGTTTCTTACTATAATGTCAGGTGCGTTTAACTCTAAAAGCTTTTTAAGACGGTTGTTTCTGTTTATAACTCTTCTGTATAAGTCATTCAAGTCACTCGCTGCAAATCTGCCCCCGTCAAGCTGTACCATAGGTCTTAAATCGGGTGGAATTACAGGGATAACATCAAGTATCATCCATTCAGGTTTGTTTCCTGATGTTCTGAACGCTTCAACCGCTTCTAATGTTTTAATAAGTTTGATTTTTTTCTGACCTGTTGCGCCTAAGATTTCTTCTTTTAAATCTTCGCTCATTTTATCAAGGTCAATTTTAGCAAGTAATTCTTTGATAGCAGAAGCACCCATACCGGCACTGAACTTATCTCCGTATTTTTCTCTTGCTTCTCTGTATTCTTTTTCTGAAAGAATTTGTTTGTCCATTAAGTTTGTTTTACCTGCATCTGTTACGATATAAGATGCAAAGTATAAAACTTTTTCTAAAATTCTTGGTGTAATATCAAGAAGTAATCCCATTCTGCTTGGTATTCCTTTAAAATACCAGATGTGAGAAACAGGTGTTGCAAGTTCAATATGACCCATTCTTTCTCTTCTTACTTTAGAACGAGTAACTTCAACTCCGCAACGGTCGCATATTACGCCTTTATATCTGATTCTTTTGTATTTTCCGCAGTGACACTCCCAGTCTCTTTGAGGACCGAAAACTTTTTCACAGAACAAACCGTCCTTTTCAGGCTTTTGTGTTCTGTAATTTATGGTTTCAGGTTTTTTAACTTCTCCATAAGACCATTCTCTGATTTTTTCAGGGGATGCCAAGCCGAGTTTTATTTTTTCAAAACTGTTAAATTCAACCATTTAAATGCTCCCTCCAATTTTAATTGGGATTTTTTTATACTTCGCTGTCTTCAAGTATTGAGTCAATATCTTCGTCATCGTCTATTAAAATATCGTCATCTTCCATTTCGTCATCGAAACTGTCAAGAATATCTTCGTCAGCGAAATCTAAATTCTTATCCTCATCGTTATCCTCATCCTCAGGATGTTCTTCGTGCTGTGCGTAGTCAACCAAGTCTTCTTCCGACTCAATCTTTCTTGGTGTAGGAATAACATCATCGTCAGCGTCTTTTAAGTTGATTTCTTCATCATTTGCTGCATATACTTTCATATCAAGACCTAAACTCTGAAGTTCCTTGATAAGAACTTTAAAGGATTCAGGAACGCCCGGACGAGGAACATTTTCACCTTTAACAATTGCTTCATAAGTCTTAACACGGCCTACGATATCGTCTGATTTTACAGTCAGGATTTCCTGCAGTGTATAAGCTGCACCGTATGCTTCTAACGCCCAAACTTCCATTTCCCCGAATCTCTGACCACCGAACTGTGCTTTACCGCCAAGAGGCTGTTGAGTAACAAGCGAGTAAGGACCTGTTGAACGGGCATGGATTTTATCGTCAACCAAGTGATGAAGTTTTAACATATACATAATACCTACAGTAACACGGTTATCAAACGGTTCCCCTGTTCTTCCGTCATAAAGAACTGTCTTACCGTCTTCAGAATAACCTGCTTTTACCAAGGTTTTAGCAATATCGTCTTCGTTTGCACCGTCAAATACCGGTGTTGCTATATTCCAGCCAAGCGCTCTTGCTGCATAACCTAAGTGAACTTCAAGCACCTGACCGATATTCATACGGCTCGGTACGCCAAGTGGGTTTAATACTATATCAAGAGTTGTACCGTCCGGTAAGTATGGCATATCTTCTTCAGGAAGTATTCTTGAAATAACCCCTTTGTTACCGTGACGACCTGCCATTTTATCCCCAACAGAGATTTTTCTCTTCTGAGCAATACTTACTCTTACTATCATATTAACGCCGGGAGCCATTTCGTTGTCGTTTTCTCTTGTGAATACTTTAACGTCAACTATAATACCTGCTTCCCCGTGAGGAACTCTTAAGGAAGTATCTCTTACTTCTCTTGCTTTTTCCCCGAAGATTGCACGTAAAAGTCTTTCTTCGCTGGTAACTTCTGTTTCACCTTTAGGAGAAACTTTACCAACTAAGATATCGCCCGGTCTTACCTCAGCACCGATTCTTATGATACCTCTTTCGTCAAGGTCTTTTAGCGCATCTTCCCCGACATTAGGGATATCTCTTGTGATTTCTTCAGGACCGAGTTTGGTATCTCTTGCTTCGGTTTCATATTTTTCTAAGTGGATAGATGTGAACACATCTTCCTTAACTATTCTTTCATTTATTAAGATAGCATCTTCGTAGTTATAACCTTCCCAGGTCATAAATCCGATTAACACATTCTTACCAAGCGCAACTTCACCGTTTGAGGTAGAAGGACCGTCAGCAACAACCTGACCTTTTTTAACTTTATCGCCAACTTTAACGATAGGTCTTTGGTT
Source organism: Clostridia bacterium (assembly GCA_045654005.1). GTDB lineage: Bacteria > Bacillota > Clostridia > UMGS1840 > HGM11507 > SIG450. Next base: position 2,048 of record JAZOMN010000075.1, on the reverse strand, counting down.
TATACAGGTTGACTGGTTGGAACGCTTAAACTTGATAAGGTCGTAATCATATACTTTTTTATCTTTGCCTGTAATTGTGATATGGTCACCGCTAACTTTGGTAACAACACCATCACATTCAGCAAGGATAACAACCCCTGAATCAACTGCGGCACTGTATTCCATACCTGTCGCAATAATAGGAGCCTGTGCTTTTAAAAGAGGAACACTCTGACGTTGCATGTTAGAACCCATAAGGGCACGGTTAGCATCGTCGTTTTCTAAGAATGGTATCATTGCTGTAGCAACTGACACAACCTGTTTAGGAGAAACGTCCATATAATCAATTTTTGACGCTTCGATTTCCAGGAATTCGCCTCTTCTTCTTGCAGTAACACGTTTATTTATAAATTTACCGTCTTGATCAAGCGGTTCATTCGCCTGTGCGACAATATAATTATCTTCAATATCGGCTGTCATATATTCAACATCGCGGGTAACAACACCTGCTTCTTTATCAACTTTACGATAAGGCGCTTCGATAAAGCCATAGTCGTTAACTATACCGTAAGTTGAAAGAGAACCGATAAGACCGATGTTCGGACCTTCAGGAGATTCGATAGGACACATACGGCCGTAATGAGTATGGTGAACGTCACGCACCTCGAAACCTGCTCTGTCTCTTGACAAACCACCGGGACCAAGTGCAGAAAGTCTTCTCTTATGAGTAAGTTCTGCAAGAGGGTTGGTCTGATCCATAAACTGTGAAAGCTGAGAATTACCAAAGAATTCTTTAACTGCAGCAACTATAGGTCTTATATTAACAAGACTCTGAGGAGTTACTGAATCCATATCCTGTTGGGTAATCATTCTTTCTTTTATTGCTCTTGCCATTCTTGTAAAGCCGACTCTTACCTGATTTTGTAAAAGTTCGCCTACAGAACGAAGTCTTCTGTTACCTAAATGGTCAATATCGTCCTGATTGCCTATGCCGTGAACTATTGTTATATGATAGTTGATTGTTGCTAAGATATCTTCAACAGTAACGTTCTTAGGCATAAGTGATTTTTTATTCTTATAGATAAGCTCTAAGGTTTCTTCTTCGGAAAGTTTGTCCTCCTCTGCTTTATCCATAAGTTCTTTTAATACAGAATATTTAACCTGTTCGTTAATAATTTTTGTGTCAGCGTTATCGTAAAAATATTTAATGTCACAAGTATCGTTTGACATAATATTAACTTCTTTTTCTTGCGCGTCAAACACTGTAATCATATTTACAGGTGATCTGTCAATTACTGATAAAATTTCTCTTGTTAAAACTTCGCCTTCACTTGCTAAAATTTCGCCTGTTGCAGGGCAAGCAATATCCTTGGCACATTTTAAGTTTAATGCTCTGTTTTCAAAAGATAATTTTTTATTGAATTTATATCTTCCGACTCTTGCAAGGTCATATCTTCTCGGGTCAAAGAATAAATTATTTATAAGAGACTGAGCGCTCGGCACTGAAGGCGGTTCGCCCGGTCTTAATTTTTTGTAAATTTCTAAGATACCTTCTTCGTAATTGGTTGTGGTATCTTTATCTAAAGTTGATAAAATAAGGGCATCTTCGCCAAACATTGCCTTTATTTCTTCGTTTGTTTCGGAATTTAAGATTTTTCTTGATACTCCGTCTTCATCTATCTGATGGGATAATGCTCTTAATAAAACGGTTGCAGGAACTTTTCTTGTTCTGTCAATTCTAACGCTGAATACATCATTTGTATCAGTTTCAAATTCTATCCATGCACCGCGGTTAGGAATCATGGTTGATGAGAAAAGTTGTTTACCCGACTTATCTCTGACCATAGCAAAATAAACACCCGGAGATCTTACAAGTTGGCTGACTATAACTCTTTCCGCGCCGTTTATAATAAATGTTCCTGATTCTGTCATTAATGGGAAATCTCCCATAAAGATTTCCTGTTCCTTAACTTCGCCTGTTTCTCTGTTGACAAGACGAACTTTGGACCTTGTGGGAACCGCATAGGTTGTTTCTCTTATTTTAGTTTCAGTAAGAGAATATTTTGGCT
>JAZOMN010000074.1:0-3858 GCA_045654005.1 Clostridia bacterium | reverse complement strand
AAAAGCATCCTCTTTTTTTCTGTTCCAATTCCTCACCGAAAAAGGGACAGACCCCTTTTCGGTGAGTAGAATATAAATGAAAAAAGAACATGTGTTCCAAACTTTAAAATATTCAAAAATCCTATATAAATATCTGTATCTTACTTGACATTACAGATAGAAAATATTATAATAAAATAGTATAATTATCTATATTGGCTTTTTGTACCTTGAAATATTTGTGGGGTGAAAAATATGACTAAAAAAAAGATAATAATTTTATGCGTAATTGCATTTTTCATAATTGCGATTGCAACCACGGTGATATATAACTATGACCTTATAATAGCGGTTAAAGATGGCATTTTCGAAACCAAAGAAAATCTTGATATAAAGAAAGAAGAAAACGCAAAGAAAGAACAGGAAGCGTTAAAAGAAGCAGGGGTTGAAAATGTAAGGCCTCTTACTGAAGAAGAAAAGAAGGAATTTACCGAAGGCAATATAAGCGAAGAAGAAGTTATAAATATCATTACAGGCAAAACAACGGTTGAAGAAATAAAACAAAATAAGAATGACGACGAGGGTCAGACTAAAAATCCCGAGCCTCCCCATAAGGAAGATAAAGGAAATGATGCAAATGAAAAAATAGCCGAACTTGTCGGTAAGATATATGTTATCGAAGCAAAATTTACGAGCGAATTAACAGCACTTGAAAAATGGGCACTTAGCCAGTTCGAGCATCTTCCTACATCAGCAGAAAAAAAGGCCAAGAAAAAAGAACTTATGGCTTATGGATTTCCAAAACTTTCAGCTCTTGAAAAAGAGTGCGATACTGAAGTTTCAAATGTGCTTAAGGAACTCGAGAGCGTTTTAAAAGAGGCAGGGCAGAGTACTGATCTTGTCAAACAGATTGAAGATGCATATTATGAGAAGAAACAACTTACAAAATCTTATTACATAAATGAGTATATGTAGAATATTTACAGATTTGATACTAACTATATAAATGACGAACAATGAAAGGGTGGACGACTTTTATGAAAAAAGCATTTAAACTAACAGCACTTGTATTTGTATTGGCAACGGTATTATCATTCTTTACCGCGACGGTTTTTGCAAGTACATATCCAAGTGAGGATTACTGGGCAACCGAGGCACTTAATGCTGCGGTTAAAAATCAAATACTCTATGGAAAGGAAAACGGGAATTTAGACCCCGAGGCAAATCTTACAAGAGCAGAAATGGCTGCAATTATTGTAAGAGCTTTTGGTGCGAATATCAAGACTGATATATCAAGATTTTATGATGTATCCGCATCCCAGTGGTATTATGACGATATCGCCAAAGCAGTGCATATGGGAGTATTTGTAGGTGATGCGAATAATACTATGCGCCCTGATGACAGTATTATTAGAGAAGAAGCGTTTACAGTTCTTGCAAGAGCGCTTGTTCTGTCATCTTCCGATTATTCATCACTTGACAGATTTGTTGATAAAGGTAATATCAGCGATTGGGCAAAAGAATATTTGTCAGTACTCGCTAAGAAAGGTTATGTTAACGGTAACCAGAACAGCGAAATCACCCCTAAAGATAACATTACAAGGGCAGAGTTTGCTCAGTTTATGCATAATATATTTAAAACTTATTTGCTAACCGCAGGTACCTATTCCGATATAGGTCCTGACAGTACACTTATAAGAGACGAAAATATTAGCTTGTCAAATGTTACTATTCCCGGCGATTTGGTTATAGGTGACGGTGCTAACTTAAGTACAATCACACTTACCAATGTTAAAATTCAGGGAAGACTTTTGGTAAGAGGTGCAGCGACAGTTAAACTTGTTAATACCACAGTAGGAGAAAATGTTGTTGTTAAAAATATAAATTCAAATGTTCACTTTGATAATTACAGAAGCGAGTCTGTATTTAAAAATATAAATATTATAACTTCCTCAACCTTTAAACAATCTTATGGCGGCGGAGGTAGTTCAGTTACCCCTTCTTATAATGTAACATTCTATTACAATGATACTATCAAAGTAGGCGCTCCAATTAAAGTTAAGTCAGGAGAGTCGATACCTCAGTCAAAACTTGATTCTAAAAAAGGTGATGTTCCTGAGTTTGCCGATATGTATACATATGAAGGCTACGTAAAGGATACAACTGTATCTAATGTGTATTCAACCTCTGAGCAGGATATACTAGAATACGACTGGTGGTATAACGATAACGGCGAGTGGAAAGTTTTTGACAAAGATGTTGAGATAACAAAGAATATAGACGTATTCTTAAAGGTTAAAAAATTAAAGATTAATGTCCATCAATCATCTGGAATTGGATTTCCTTTTGAAATATACTATAATGGCGAAACAAGGCTTTTAGATTCTCTTAAAAATCTTATGTACACACAAAATTTGGCAGTATTGCCAAGAAATAATTTGCATCTTACTGCAATAGAAACAGCAATGGGAAAATTAACTCAGGACGATGCAATTATTCAAAAACTTATTGATAAAAAGATAATTGACGAAGATTATAACATCTTGATTCAGGAAATTATGGTAAGATATTCACAGGTTCTTGGAGAAGAAAATGTAGCAGACTTTGTAAGAGAAAGTGCAGAAGATTACTTTGGTAAAAGTGATAAATTAGATATAGAAATCCAAAAATATCTTGATAGTGCAGAAGGTAAGACAAATATTAAGAAATGGTTATCAATAGGTAATATAAGCCAAAGCGCTAAAGACCATATTATAGAATATGCAAAAAATCAATATAACAATATGTCATCGATACATAACGGTGTCATTACTATTGAGCAGTTTGCAGATGCAGTTGAAAATAATACTGACGAAGCGTATGATAAAGTTATTGCTTATTTTGTAGATAATACATCACCTGCTAATTTTAAAGATATAACAGATTATATAGCAAAATGCGATGGCTTAACTGAAGAAGTTGTTAATGGTATTATTGACACAATTTATAAAGAGGCTTTTGAAAATCTTGTATCGGATATCATAAATAAACAACAGTTCCAAGTTACTTCTGATACAACCTTTGTTGCAGAAGCGTTAAAGGAAAAATTAAAAAATGATTATTCTTATGATAAGATAATTTCAAAAGTTCCTCAGACTGATAAAATCTTTAAGATTTATCCTGAACAAAGATTTAAAGATATATATACCAAGGCATTTACTGACCTTGAAAAACAAATCGAAGATGCCATTTCAAACCTTGAAAACGGAGCACCGATTGCATATATCGATTGCGGACTTAACTTTATAATAAATCCGATAGCAGATGTTTATGCACCGATTTATGAGTCACTTTCAGAACAATTGGAAAATGGCAAAGCAGGAGATAAAATAAAATATAGTGAAAACAAATATCTTCCTGAACTTGTTAAACTGTTAAGTGTTGAAAATTTATTTGATACTTCAATATCAGATGAAACACATTCAGGCTATCAGTTAAAAGACTTTGACTATTACTACAACTTAGTTCTTAATGCAACAATTCTTTCTGATGATGCTATAATAGAATATAAAAAGTTATATTCTCAGGAAAAAATTGACAAAATTCTTCTTTCTTATGAAGATTTAGCAATTAAATTTGCAAATCGTATTGCAGACTTCTTAGACGGATATGCAAACGGAACAAATGACCCTGATAACAAGTATTTTGATAAAGTTGAAAAAATAATTAAGGATAAATACCCTGAATTATTTGATAAACTTGTTAACTGGTATAAAGACAGTCCTTTAAACAAAAAATATGCATCTGATGATTATAAACTATTCAGAGACAAAGTTAAGGAAGCATACGAAAAAACCGATATACTAACTGATGGTATATTTGATGATGAGTATATTGATA
>JAZOMN010000073.1:0-9822 GCA_045654005.1 Clostridia bacterium | reverse complement strand
AACGCTTTCAACAACCTCACGGCATTTTGCAACGCCATGATTAACAGCAGGAAATCCGTTAAGCATCGCTCTTTTTAAACGGATAGATTCGTTTATACCGTTTTCTGCTTCTTCATAACGATTTTGTCTTGTGTAACTGTCTATAGTTGAAGGAAGTAAATCTGCTTCTCCTTCTTTTTCAAGATACTGCATAAGTTTTATATGCTCTTCGACAACAGGAACACCGGCACGAGGCTGTACTAATGTTCGCCCGTCGCGTTTTGCATCAATAAGTTTTTGAGAAAACTTTCTTGATTCAGGCATTTTTTTATGATACTCTACCGCTTCTTCTATATCAACATCTTTCCCCGTAGGCCATTGATTAAGAACTTCCTCGCGCAAACGGTTAAACTCGTCGGAAGAAAGACGTTTGTTTTTAATCTCCATAGTTTTTTATCTCCTTTTTCATAATTCTTAAGGCAGTTTTCGGGTGATAAGACGATAAAAGCCCCATAGCCGCCAAAATATATTTTTTATCTACCCATACATTTGCACTTTTTGGTCTTAACGATACCGGATTATCAAAAGAGGCAAGTGCAAACTTTGCAATCTCCAAAGTTTTCTTAGCGTGAATAAGACTTCCTCCCGTTACAACAATTTGTTTTACCTTAGTAAGATTTTTTCCTTCCTGTACGAAAGTTTGCCCCATCATTGTATATGTTTCTGATATTTTCCCTGCGTGACGGTTAACTGCCTCGTCAACCGCTAAGGACGCAAGAGCAAAATCAAGTGCTTCAAACTCCTTATCCCCATCAGGTACTTTTTCTGTATTTTCTTTAATTTCCTCTATAAGTTCAATTACTCTTTCTTCATTAAGCCCTGAAAGGAATGATATTCGTTTAACCCCCGAAGCATCAACAATCCCCTGCGCTCCGTATCTCATACCAATATCTCCCTCAACCGTTCTTTTGGCATAAGGCTCGGGAAGCCCCTTATAAACTGTATTCATATGCTCGGGCATACCGTCCGCAATAGAATAAACATCAGTTGTCGCTCCGCCTACATCTACTGCTATAAGTTCGCCGATACCAAGTTCATCTTCATAACCTTTAGAAAGAAGTTCCAATGCTTTAAGCACCGAAGAAGGTGTGGGCATCATAATATCTGATAAAAGGTCTGAAACCTTGCTTAACCCTTTTGCATAAATAATATGATTTAAAAATATTTCTCTTATTTTATTTTGCGCAGGTTCTATATTCAGCACGCCGAATTTCGGCATTACATTTTCACAAACATAAACCTCGCACTCAGAAAGTATTTCCTGACATTCTTTTGACGCTGTCCGATTTCCTGCTATTATAATGGGAAATCCGGGTTTTGCCTTGGCAAGCATCCGTGCATTATTTATAATACATTCTCTGTTGCCGCCGTCAGTCCCGCCTACAAGTAAGAATATATCGGGATTTATTTTTAAAATTTCCTCTATATCTTCATCTGTTAATTCAAAAGAATATGTTCCTACCGCTTTAGCACCTGCTCCAAGTGTCGCAAGTCTTGATGCTTCAACGGTAAGTTCAGGAACAAGTCCACTTGTTACCATGCGAAGTCCTCCTGCCGCAGAGGAACAAGCATAACAGGCATCATACTCGATTTTCCCTGTTGTTTTTTCAAGTTTTAAAAGACCTTCCTTAAGTCCTTCGTTTATATCTGTCTGAACGGTTGTATACGCTGATGCCGTGCCGATAATTTCTTCTTTTTTTATATCTACGCCTGTAAGTTTTGTATATGTACTACCAAAATCAATCAGCAAGACATTTTTCATCATTTGCCACCATCCATATCAAGAAGCTCATAAAGTGCTTCAATAGCGGTTTCAGGAGGTGTTCCCGGTGGGAACGCACGATCAAATCCCATTTCTTTAAAACGCTTTTCTACATCTTCGAATTTCTGCTTACCGATAACAATGTTTCCCCCTACAATAAGAGGAATTCCTTTAAGACCTGCTTCATCGCATTTTTCTCTCATTCCTCTGCAGTCAAGTTCTCCCTGACCGTAAAGAGAAGATATGCAGATGGCATCTGCCCCCGATTCAATCGCTGCAGAAATATATTCTTCCTGTGAAACCATAACTCCTAAGTTTACCACATCAAATCCTGCTTCTGTAAAAGCATGGTATAAAATCTTATTACCCACCGCATGAACATCGGCACCAATAACACCTATAACCAATACCTTTTTCTTATTTTCGCTCATATCAATACCCCATTTTATATAATTGTTATATACCTATATATTACAATGGGATATATCATTTGTCAAGAGAAAGTTGTATATTTAATCAATAATCTATATATTATATAGTTTTTAAGTCACGCACTTTTCTGATTTTAGCTTCAAGGTACATAACAGAACCCTCGTCCATTTCGTAATTACACTCAACTACGGCCCCTTTAAAAGAGGAAATAACCTTTACCGTATCAGCATCAAAATATTTCTCATAATTTTTAGGAAGAAGTATTGTATTTTTACCTTTAAGGTATTTTTCAAGTTCCGGTCTTTCGCTTACGATAAGTGGGGATTGCACATCTACTTCCTCCGCATACATACAACAAGTGTTATAAATAAGTCTGGCAAATCTTTCGCTATATCCTACAATACCGATTTTTTCGCCTTTTCTTAATTTAATTATATGAGATAAAGAACGCGCCGAAGGTCTTAACGCTACACGCACAATTCTTTTTTTATCAGGCAGAATACTTTCAAGATATTCTGAGTGTAAAGATGTAGTAACAACAAGGTCATAGTTTTCTCCCAGTTTATAAGGGTATTGTTTTATACTGTCAAGAGTATATGAATACAAATCAACCTCATCTATATGCCTTAACTGTTCGGACATCTGGGAAAGATTTTCAGGATTACACTCAACTACCGCAATCTTGACATTAGCCTCCTCCTGAGAACGCTCTCTGAGTTTTAAGTTAAGAAAAATATTTATTTCAGAGGGGGAAAGTCCCATTCCTTCAAGTTTATCAAGCATATTGTCAATGGCTTCCATAGCCTGTTCTTTTCTGCTGCCTGAATTTGCAGGCTGATATTTTACAAAAGTACCTCTCCCCTGCACTTTTTCGACAATCCCTATTCTTTCAAGTTCATCATACGCGCGTTTAACCGTACCTCTTGCCACCCCGACTTTTGATGTCATTTCAAAAACGGTAGGAAGTTGTTCGCCCGAAATGAGATTGCCGCTTTTTACAGCAAGGCAAATAGCATCAACAAGTTGCTGGTATATAGGAATATCAAGTTCGTTATTTATTTTAAAAACATTCTTCATAAAATCGCTCCCTATTAAAATAATTGTTATATAACAATTATACCCTTATATACAAATTTGTCAAGCCGATTTGACACAATTTGACAAATGCATCTCAAAAGGGGACTATCCCTTTTTTAAGACACATTGGGTTTTTAACAAAAAAGAATGAAAAGCAATTTGCAATTCATTCTTCTTTTTAATTATTTAGTTGATTTACTCGCAAGGTAATTTGCTTTTCCTGTTTCGTATAGGTTATTACCCTCACTATCAATAACTACAACAACAGGAAAATCTTCCACCTCAAGTCTTCTTATTGCTTCTGCACCTAAATCATCATAAGCAACAACTTCGGCTTTTTTTACGCATTTTGATAAAAGCGCTCCGCATCCGCCAATGGCACCGAAATATACTGCACCATGCTCTTTCATAGCAGAAATAACTTCACTGCCTCTTTTTCCTTTGCCTATCATACCTGTCTGTCCCATAGCAATAAGTTTAGGGCTATAGGCATCCATACGATAAGATGTTGTTGGTCCGCATGAGCCGATAGCCTGACCTGGTTTTTCGGGTGTCGGTCCAACAAAATATATAATACTGTCTTTTACATCAAAAGGAAACTCTTCCCCTTTTTCTATAAGTTCGCAAAGTCTTTTATGAGCAGCATCTCTTGCGGTATATATTACACCTGTAATAAGGCAACTGTCTCCTGCCTTTAATTTTTTTACAGTCTCTTTATCAAGAGGTGTTTTAATAACAACTGACATTTATATCACCTCCGTCTTATGTCTTGTAACGTGGCAATTTATATTAACTGCAACAGGCAACCCTGCAATATGGGTAGGATATTTTTCAACATTTACGCATAGTGCAGTAGTTTTTCCGCCAAACCCTTGAGGGCCAATGCCAAGTGAATTTATTTTATCTAAAAGTTCTTTTTCTAAATCAGCATAAAAAGGATCTGCATTTCTTTCGTCTAAAGATCTTAAAAGTGCTTTTTTGGAAAGGTATGCCGCTTTATCAAATGTTCCGCCTATACCAACTCCGACAACGATAGGAGGGCATGGATTAGGTCCTGCTTCTTCCACTGCTTTTATTACAAATTCCTTTACACCCTCTATTCCGTCAGACGGACGAAGCATAGCAATTTTGCTCATATTTTCGCTTCCAAAACCTTTTGGAGCAACTGTAATTTCAATTTTATCGCCGGGAACTAAATCAAAATAGATAAATGCAGGAGTGTTATCCCCTGTATTAACCCTTAACAGTGGGTCTCCTACCACACTCTTTCTAAGATACCCCTCAGAGTACCCTTGTCTTACACCTTCATTTACAGCGTCATTAATATCTCCGTTTATATGTACATCCTGACCAATTTTTAGGAACACACACGCAACACCTGTATCCTGGCAAACAGGTTGATTTTGCTCATCAGATATTTCGTAATTTTCGATAATTCTGTCTAAAATCTCTTTTGCCTGAGGCCAGTCTTCATTAGTTCTACATTGTCTTATACATTCTTTAACATCGCTTGTCAAATGACAGTTTGCTTCAATGCATAGTTTTTTCACTGTTTCGGTGATTAAGTTGGCATTAATTTCTCTCATATTGTTTTTTCTCCTACACTATATATTTCATCCAAAATTTCGCCGTAGCGGCTGATAACTTTGGCTACCACTTTATCGCCCTTTGGTAATTTATGTGGTTTTCCTGTTATCTGTTCCGTTTTTTCTTTAAGTTTAACAATATCAATAATCGGAAGCCCTGCTTTTTCAAGGCGTTCTTTAAGTTCTTTATTTTTAGGGTTAACAGCAATTCCGCCTTGTGTAACAAGGACATCTATATCTTTACCAGGTGTTGAAATGCAATTTACACGGTCTGTAACAATAGGCATTCTCGCTCTCATCATAGGTGCAATAATCATAGACAGTTTAGAACCTGCAGCAGTATCACTGTGACCACCCGAACCACCCATAATATATCCGTTGGAATCGGTATGAACATTAACATTAAAGTCAGTATCAATTTCAGTTGCACCCAAGATAACAACATCAAGATTATCAACAACTGCACTTTTACCAATCGGAGATGCATACTGCATTGCAGAAATTTCCCTGTGAGCAGGGTTATTTCTTATAGACTCTACTGCAGTAAGGTCAAAGCACTGAACATCCAAAAGGCTTTCAAAGCATCCTGCCTCTAACATATCAACCATATAACCTGTAATACCGCCAAGCCCGAAACTTCCTTTTATCCCTTTTTTTAGCATTACATCCTTTAAAAATTTCGCAGCCGCAAGAGACGCGCCCCCTGCACCTGTCTGGAATGAAAATCCATCCTTTAAAAGCCCCGATGCTTCAATAACTTTTACCGCATGAGATGCCATAATAAGTCCCACAGGATCCCTTGTAATTTTAGTGGTTCCTGAAACTATACCTTTCGGGTCACCTATTTCATCAACTGAAACGACATAGTCAACATATTCTTCTGAAATAGAGTAATCACACAGAGGATACGGAACAAGATTATCTGTAATAACTACTGTTTTTTTAGCATACATAGCATCGCAGAACGCATACCCCAAACTTCCACAGGAAGATTTACCATACTTTCCTGAGCAGTTTCCCATATTATCAGAGGATGGCGCTGCAATAAAAGCAACATCAATCGGAGTTTTGCCTGACTTTATATCCGAGGGGCGCCCTCCATGAGTACGAAACTCAATAGGCTTATCCATTATACCTTTAGAAAACGCTCTACCAAGACCAGAAGCCATATAATTAGTCAAAATCCCTGTAACCACTTTGTTTTCAACATGTGAAATTATAGGCGAATGGGTATCAAAAAGAGAACTTGCATTTACTGTTATATCTTTTATTCCAAGTTCGGCAATTTCTTTTAAAACCATATTAAGCACATAATCTCCGTTTCTTAAATGATGGTGAAAAGAAATTGTCATCCCATCTTTAAGCCCCGAAAGTTTAATGGCTTCTTTAATTGATTTAACTAATTTGTTCATATTACCCCTCCCTTGATATTCCAAGCGCTTTTGCAACTGCAATTATTTTTTCCGCCCTTGCAACGATTGGTGCATCAATCATTTTACCTTTTAAAGAAATCGCACCTTTACCCTGTTCTTTCGCAAGTTTTATGGCTTCAATTACAGAAAAAGCATACTCTATTTCTTCCATAGTCGGAGTAAACACATCATTTATTATTTCAACATGGCGGGGAGAAATACAAGCCTTACCTGTAAACCCAAGACCTTTTGCAATGAGCGAATCAGCCTTTGCGCCCTCATCGTCATTAACATCGGTAAACGGTGTATCAAATACATCTATACCTGCTGCACGGGCGGCAACTACAAGCCTTGTTCTTGAATACTCGATTTCTCTACCCTCTTTTGTACGCTTACATTCAAGGTCAGAAGTAAGGTCTTCTGCTCCTAAAAGCATTCCTTTTACACGGTTTGTCGAAGTTGCTATTTTATAAGAATTTTCAACCCCTAAAGCAGTTTCTATAAGGGCAATAATCCCTATCTCTCCAACTTTAAACCCTGCGGTTTCTTCCGCTTTTTTCATATATTCATCAAGTTTTAAAATATCATTTTCGGTATTTACTTTAGGTAGCAATATAAAGTTCGGTTTATATGGCAGGATAACATCTATATCCTTTTTCCAGTATTCAGTGTCAACAGAATTTATACGGACAACTGTTTCACTTTCACCAAAATCCATATATTTAAGCGTATTTCTTACTAAAATTCTTGCAGCATCTTTTTCTGAAGGTGAAACCGCATCCTCTAAATCGAATATATAAGCATCTGCACCAAGGCAGTTACCGTTTATTAACATATTAGGATTATTACCGGGTAAAAACAATAAACTTCTTCTCATTAGTTTTCCCCTCCCCTTAAAATTGCAGTTTCAATTCTTGCGCGTATTACACATTCCAAAGCCCCTTTATCAGTAATACGAAGAACGGCATTTTTAACATCCATATCTGAGAGAACTTCGCCTGCAACTTTTCTTATACTTTCTCCGAACTGTTTTTCAACAACAGATTCAAGTTCGATTTTAATTCCCTCACTGCAAGGTTCAATTTCTACATAAGCATCACTTGATTCCAAAGTTCCTGACGATGCATATTTTGTTATAGTCATTATACCTTTTTCCTCCCTTTTTCAAATGTTATAGTTCAATTTACCAATATTATATAACACAATCTTAAAAAAATCAATTATTTTTGTTTTTTTCCTTTACATATTGAGTGGATTTAAGTTATAATAACCTCATAGGAACTTCGTTCTTAGCCGTATTCTACGTCAAGCAATATAATATTTTGCCTATGAGGTTATTGACGGCTGCGTAAAAATGTCCTTGCAAGCAAACATTTTTACTTATGGTATAATACAAATATAAAATATCGTATATGAGGTATATAAAATGTATATAGAACTATTGTCAAAATCAGATAGTCGAAAACTCAGTATCTGGAAATCTTTTTTAAATAATTCAGATATAGAGCCTGATAATTTGACAGATACTACTGTGCTTATATGGGATAACGATATTCTTATCGCCACAGGTTCAAGGTATAACAATCTTTTAAAATTGATTGCAGTAGATAAAAACCGTCAGGGCGAGGGGCTTACGGCAACTGTTATTACCGAACTTAAAAAAGATGCATTCTCAAATGGAATACGCCATCTTTTTTTATACACCAAGCCTCAGAACAGAGCAATTTTTTCAGATTTATTTTTTTATCCTGTTGCACAAACCGAAAATGTTCTTTTAATGGAAGATAAAAGAGATGGAATAGTTAATTTTTTAAATCAGTTTCCCGATGCTAATGAGCAGGAAAACAACGGATGCATAGTTGCAAACTGTAACCCTTTTACTTCGGGGCATCTTTATCTTATAGAAAAAGCCGCAAAAGAATGTGACAATCTTTATATTTTTGTTGTGTGGGAAAACTTAAGCCGTTTTTCAAACGAAGACCGAATGGAAATGGTAATAAGAGGCACTTCACATATTCCCAATGTTAAAGTTTTGCCTACAGGACCTTACCTTATTTCTTCGTCAACTTTCCCCTCTTATTTTCTTAAAGACAGGGAAAATGTCACACAGATTAAGTGCTTTTTGGATATTGAAATATTTACAAAATACTATGCACCAAAATTCAATATTAAAACCCGTTATGTCGGCACAGAACCACTTTCGCCTTTGACACTTAAATATAATAATGAATTAAAAAAATATCTTCCGAAAAACAATATTGCACTTAAAGAATTTCCAAGACTTGAAATATCGGATATGCCGATAAGTGCAGGAAGAGTAAGAGATTTTATTGATTCAAAAGATATTAAGGCACTTAAATCAATTCTACCCGATACTACCTACAGTTTTTTACAGAATAAAGGTATAATATAAATGATTTTACAGTATTAAGGAGGAATAAAAATATGCAGGAATTACAACAGAACCATATTTTAAGCAGTTATTTTGCACCGAGAGGGCATCAGCGTATGTACGGGCTTGGCATTCAACTTGCTCAACTGTATTTATCGCCTTATGATAAACTTATTGGAGTTATCGGGGATGCAGGGTCAGGAAAAAGCGCTCTGCTTCGCGGAATGTTCCCCGGACTTGAACTTACTAACGACGATGATGGTGTTTATGTGCGTCCTCTTCCCATTTTAGAGCAGGATAACGGATATTTTTCTCCGCATACATATCATCTTGATATTCGTTTTGAAAATGCGTTTACCCAGATGAGCGTACTTGCAGAAGCCATTACCGAAGCACTGCAGAACGGAAAACGAGTTATTGTAGAACATTTTGACCTTATATATCCGCTTCTTGGCTTTAATGCCAACCTTATTATAGGTGTGGGCGAACAGGTGCTTATTTCAAGGCCTAATTTATTCGGCCCTGAACCTTCCGAAATCCGTGACAAAGTGTATGAGTCTTTATCCTATCGTCTTATGGCTCATACTGCAGAAGATTTATGCGAACTATGTATGCCCGAATGTGAAATGGCGCGTTGCGGTCATGACGATGTAAGGCATGGCTTTGTCATAACATTTCCTGAAACAAAGCCTGATTTTGATATACAAGAAATCGAGAAAAAAGTTAATGAAATAATTAAAAACGACTTGCCTGTCGATTACGTTGATAATACCCACATTTCTATCGGTGGGCGTAAACATTTCTGCACAGGTCCGAGAATTCACGTGTCAAAAACAGGGATGATAGAAAATTTCCATTTGCTTAACCACTTTATATACGACCGTTTCAACCGTCGTTACTTACTGGTAGGATGTGTAGGTAAAGGCGCACAAGCAAATCTTGAAAAATTAGATTTGCAACAGGAAAAACAGTCAGAACTTGTTATGTGAAAAATGATGGAAATTACTTTAAATGAAATGCTTGACGCGCGTGAACAAAGAGTCGAAAAACAAAAGGATATATTAAACCGTTTCAAATGTCCTGTTATAAGTTTTACAATGAACATAGCAGGGCCGATTAAAA
>JAZOMN010000072.1:0-6126 GCA_045654005.1 Clostridia bacterium | reverse complement strand
TCTCATACAGGAAGAGGAACAGTTGCCCTGTTCTTTATGGGAGATAAGAGAATAGATTAAAATTATACTTAAAAAACACGGAATAAAACTTCCGTGTTTTTTTATGTCTAAATTCTCCACCATAAAAGGGACAGTCCCTTTTATGGTGGATTGTTATAATTATCAAAAAAATTTTTTTGTATATAATAAGAAAGGGTGATAAAAATGGTAGAAATAACAAAAGAAAAACTTGAGAAATTTAAAATACATCTTTACGAGGAGGAGAAAAGTGAAAACACAATTTTAAAATATTTAAGGGATGTTCATTTTTTTGTTAAATGGTTAAACGGCAGGGAACTCATAAAAATTACAGTTTTAGATTATAAAAAAGAACTGATGGAAAAATATTCCCCTGCATCAGTAAACTCAATGCTTTCGTCTCTTAATGCTTTTTTTGAATATAATGAGTGGCATGTGTTAAAAGTTAAAACATTAAAAATTCAAAAACGCATTTTTTCTAACAAAGAACTGACAAAACAGGAATACGAAAGGCTTCTTAACAGCGCAAAGAAAAATAAAAAATTATATTGCCTTATCCAGACAATATGCGCTTCGGGAATTAGAGTGTCGGAATTAAAATATATAACCGCACAAGCAGTTAAAAAAAGAGAAGCGCTTATAAACTTAAAAGGGAAAATGAGAGTTGTTATCCTGCCTGACGGACTGTGCCGACTGCTTACAAGTTATATTAAAGAAAATAATATAGTAGAAGGGGCAGTGTTTATAACCAGAAATAAAAAACCATTAGACAGAACTTCAGTATGGAAAATGTTAAAAAGTCTTTGCGAAAAAGCAAATGTCCCGAAAGAAAAAGTATTCCCGCATAATTTAAGGCACCTTTTTGCAAGAACATTTTATGCCATAAAAAAAGATATAGTCCGACTTGCCGATATTTTAGGGCATTCAAGTATAAATACAACAAGAATTTATACAATGGAAACAGGCGCAGTTCACAGACTGCAAATACAAAAATTAGGACTTGTTCACATTTGAACAAAAAAAGCAAGATAATTGAAATTATGTTTCAATATGTTTTTCCAAAAGGAAAAACGCGATATGTTCCCATACGGGAACTCGATATATTTACGCCGTAAATTCGATATGTTTTCTTGCGAAAACGCGATATGTTTGTTCTTTGAACAAACGATAAGGTCGCAAAACATACCATTCGGTGTTTTGCGGTAAATGAGATGCCCTGAAAACAAAAAATAGCACACAAAAAAAGACTGATAAATTTCAAATCAAAATATCAGTCTTAATTGTGTGCAATTAGAACGCTAAAATGTTTGACTTTTTCTACCTATTGATGTATAATTATGTATAATAGAACAAATGTATTTATTTATCTGCAACATAATTTCAATTATGTTGCTTTGGGAGGTGGATTATGGCTTTTTCTTTATACGAACATAATATGACAGCATACGAAAATGTTATGAAAAGTTTTAAAACAACTAAAAAAACTGCAGTAATCCATCCGACAGGAACAGGTAAATCTTTTATCGGCTTTAAACTTTGTGCCGATAACCCGAATAAAAAAATATGCTGGGTTTCTCCAAGCGAATATATATTTAAAACTCAGATCGAAAATCTTAAAAAAGTGTCAAACGGTTATTTCCCGCAAAATATAACCTTTTTTACTTATGCAAGACTTATGAACTTAACGCAGGACGAAATAAATGAAATCTCTCCCGATTACATAATTCTTGACGAATTCCACCGTTCGGGTGCAAAAATGTGGGGGCAGGGCGTAGAAAACCTTTTAAATACTTTCCCCGATGCGTATATACTCGGGCTTTCTGCCACAGCAATACGCTATCTTGATAGTAAAAGGGATATGTCGGACGAACTTTTTGACGGGAATGTCGCATCAGAAATGACACTTGGCGAAGCAATAGTGCGTGGAATATTAAACCCTCCAAAATATGTCCTTTCCGTCTTTTCTCTTAAAAATGATTTGGAAAAATATGAAAGAAGAATAAAGCAGAACAGAAAAAAATCCGTGCGTGACGAGGGCGAAAAATATCTTAATGCCTTAAAACGCACTTTGGAACAGGCGGACGGGATTGACGAAATCTTTTCAAAACATATCGAGGATAAAAAGGGTAAATATATTGTCTTTTGTGCAAATTTTGAACACATGCGCGAAATGATAAAACTGTCTAAACAGTGGTTTTATAAGGTGGATGAAAATCCGCATATATACTCAGCATATTCCAATAACCCTGAAACCGACTTTGAGTTTGAAAAATTTAAATCAGATAACTCTCACCACTTAAAACTTCTTTATTGTATCGATATGTTAAACGAAGGGGTGCATGTAGAAGATGTGTCGGGCGTAATACTTTTAAGACCGACCGTTTCACCCGTTATTTATAAACAGCAAATAGGCAGAGCACTCTCGGCAAATAAAAAAACCAATGCAGTTATATTCGATATCGTCTTAAATATCGAAAATCTTTATAGTATTGACGAAATCAAAGAAGAAATGGATATAGCAACTTCCTATTATCGCTCATTAGGCGAGGATAACTTAATTGTTAATGAGCATTTTAAGGTAATAGACGAGGTCCGTAACTGTATGGAACTTTTTGACCGCTTAGAGAATATCTTAACTGCCTCGTGGGAAACAATGTATTCTTTCGCTAAAGAATATTACGAGGAGTTTGGGAATTTAGAGGTCCCTGCAAGGTATTTCACAAAAGACGGTTACTCTTTAGGCTCATGGATATATAACCAAAGGAGTATTAGAAAAGGCCTTATTGACGGCAACTTAACAGAAATCCAAATCGAACTTTTAGATAAAATCGGTATGCGCTGGAATATGCTCACCGATTACACTTGGGAAACAAATTATAACTTAGCAAAAAAATACTTTGATACATATAAAAACCTTGATGTTCCTGTTAAGTATGTTACTAAAGAAGGCGTCGCACTCGGCAACTGGCTCTCTAACCTAAGAGCATGGGAAAGTGCAGGCACTCATCCTAAATACTTAACTAAAGAAAGAAAAGAAGCGCTTGATAAAATCGGTATGATTTGGAGCAAATTCAATTTCTATTGGGAAAGAAATTATCAGGAACTTGTCAAGTTTTATAAGGAACACGGAAATGTGATTGTTCCAAGTAACTATATTTCGGAAAACGGAATAAAACTCGGCGCTTGGGTAGGACGGCTAAGAAAACTCTATAAAGGAAAGGCAAAAGGCACTCCGCTGACAACTGAGCAAATCGAAAGGCTTAATAATATAGGTATGATTTGGGAGGCAGACTCGTCGAGAAAATGGGATAACGCATACAACCTTGCAAAAGATTATTTTATAAAAAATAAAAACTTAAATATCTCTACATCTTATAGAACAAAAAACGGTTTTAACCTGGGTCAATGGGTAAAAATCCAGAGAAATTTATTTATTAAAGGTCAGTTAACCGAAAACCGTATAAAACTTTTAAATCAAATCGGGATGCAGTGGGATGTAACGGACAGGTGGCAGTATAAATATAATCTTTGCAAAGAGTATTACGAGGAAACAGGCGCTAAAAATATAAGCCAGAAAATAGTAATAGAGGGAATATGGCTGGGAAAATGGCTGTCAAAACAAAAAGAATTCTACGATAAAAATATAAAACTTTCCCTCTCGCAAAGAAATCTTTTGGAACAGCTTATTATTAACTCAAATACTGTGTATATACCGCATGGGTCGATTGCGGTAAACGAAAGAGTATAGATGAATAAAACGAGGAAATGAGAATGGAAAAATTTAAAGAAAAGATTTGGCTTGCAACACCGACAATGCATGGCGAAGAGATTAAATTCGTTCAGTATGCTTATGATACCAACTGGATGAGTACAGTCGGAGAAAATATCAATGAGGTAGAACAAATTGCTGCAGAGAAATCTGAAATGAAATATGCTGTTGCACTGTCCTGCTGTACTGCAGCACTTCACCTGGCAGTGAAGCATGCAGGCGAAACACTTTATGGCAAACCGCCAATCAGTCATGGTGCATTAGAAGGAAAATATGTTTTTTGCAGTGATATGACTTTTGATGCAACTCTTAACCCTGTTGCGTACGAGGGCGGTATTCCAGTGTTTATTGATACAGAATTAGAATCCTGGAATATGGATCCTTTGGCACTGGAAAAAGCATTTGAAATATACCCTGATGTTAAATTAGTGGTTTGTGCCGAACTTTATGGCTTTCCCGGTCGTATGGATTTGATTAGAGATATATGTAAAAAGCATGGAGCAATTCTTATTGAAGATGCGGCAGAAGCATTGGGTGCAACTGTTTGCGGCAAACAATGCGGTTCGTTTGGGGATTATTCCGCTATTAGTTATAACGGAAATAAGATTATTACCGGTTCTTCCGGCGGTTGTCTTTTGACTAATGATATAGAGGTCGCTAATAAAGTGCGTAAATGGTCAACACAAGCAAGAGAAAATGCACCTTGGTATCAGCACGAAGAGGTGGGATATAACTATCGTATGAGTAATGTTATTGCAGGTATTGTTCGTGGTCAGTATCCATATCTGGAAGAACATATCGCACAAAAAAAGGCAATTTATGAAAGATACTTAAATGGATTCAAAGATTTGCCTGTGCAAATGAATCCGATTACTGACAATACAGAGCCTAATTATTGGCTATCTGCAATGATTATTGACCGTGAGTTTATGTGTAAGCAAGTCAGAGACGATTCAGATGCACTATATATTTATGAAAAAGGAAAGACTTGCCCAACAGAAATTCTTGAAACTCTTGCTGCCTATAATGCAGAAGGAAGACCAATATGGAAACCTATGCACATGCAACCAATGTATCGTATGCACAAATTTATCACAAGAAACGGCTCTGGTCGTGCAAAAACAAATGCATACATTGAAGGCAATACAATTGATGTTGGAGCAGATATTTTTGAAAGAGGTCTTTGTCTGCCAAGTGATAACAAAATGACTGCTAATGAACAAGATAAGATTATCGAAATTGTAAAGAGTTGTTTTAAATAAATATGAAAGAGGAACTACATAATGTATCAGAAATATTTTAAAAGATTAATGGATATAACTTGTTCACTAATTGCTTTAATTGTGCTTTCTCCAATTATGATAATTTTGATTGTTACAGGTGCAATCGCAATGAAAGGAAATCCTTTCTTTATGCAACCCAGACCAGGGAAAATTGATATAAAAACAGGCAAGGAAAAAATATTTAAACTAATCAAATTCCGCACAATGTCAAACGCAAAAGATAAAAACGGAAATCTCCTTCCTGACGAAAAAAGGTTAAATAAATATGGAAGATTTTTAAGAAGCACAAGCCTTGACGAGCTTGGCGAACTTGTAAATATCTTAATAGGTGATATGTCAATAGTAGGGCCAAGACCACAGTTAGTGCGTGATTTAGTTTTTATGAATGACGAACAAAGAAAAAGGCATATTGCAACCCCCGGATTGACAGGACTTGCCCAGATAAACGGAAGAAATAATATTACTTGGGAACAAAAATTTGATTACGATTTAGAGTACATAAATAAAGGGATAACCTTTATAGGAGATGTAACAATAATACTTTTAACAGTCGGAAAAGTATTAAAAAGAGATGATACAGTAAGAGAAGGCACCGACTCTGATATAGATTTTGGGGATTGGTTAATGTCAGAAGGAAAAGTAAGCAAGGAAGAGTACAATATAAACCAAGAAAATGCAAAGATTTTATTGAATACATAATTTTGAAGGGAAGTAAAAACCATGGAAAAAAATATTTGGCAGAAAATAAAATGCTTTTTTCGCAAATGGATGAGCGCAAAAATAATTCCACATATGGTTTTAAATGGTTGGAGGATTTTCTTTTATCGTTTATGTGGTTATAACATTGGAAAAAATGTTTTTATTGGGATGAGATGTTACCTTGATGATATAGAACCTCAAATGTTTACTGTAGAGGATAATTGCACGATATCATATGGATGTTTTTTTGCTTGTCACGGACATAATCAACAACATACATCAATCACCATAAAAGAAGGTGCTTATATTGGCATGAGGGCAAATATAATTTCAGGTAAAACAGGTGTAACGATAGGA
>JAZOMN010000071.1:0-3282 GCA_045654005.1 Clostridia bacterium | reverse complement strand
TTATGCCCGTTTTTTACCATTTTATCAAATTCATCTTCCAACTTGTCATAATCAGGATGCATTGTTCCAAAACCTATAAATTTATCAGAACTTTCAACCGTTTTTATTATAAAGTCATTTATACTTGGAACTTGTTCGGGTTTAGTTGCTGTCGAATGGACAACAGCTTTTGTGATATTATTTTTATTAAGGATATCAAGAAGTTCCTCACCGGTACCCATACATCTCATTTCTATTCCATAAAAATTACCTATTGCATCAACGGCTTTTGCAGCAATTTTTTCAGGATAAATATGACAATGTGAATCAATTATTTCCATTATATTCTCCTTAGTATCTTGTCTTTGCCATTTGTTAAAAAAAGATTCTCCGTTTGTGATTATCGGAGAATCTTGATTTTATAACTTTTTTTAATTATTCTTGACAATCGCAATCTTCGCAATCACAATCGAAATCTAAGTCGATTTCTTCGCCGCAATTTGGGCAAACAACACCGTCATTAAATAATTCGCTATCTTCAAAACAAATTGTTTCGCCGCAGTTTGGACATTCTAATTCAAAAAATTCGCAATCATCTTCGCAGTCACAGTCGTCACAACCACAATCACAGTCGCAATCGCAGTCGCAATCACCGTAAAATTCTTCTTCAAGGCTACCTAAATCTTCGTCAATTTCATCGATAAGTTCCTGCATTTCAAACTGTTCATCATCAATATCACAAATTGTAGCAGCCATTTCATCAAGAACGTCAAGAATTCCAATGATCATTTTGCCTTCTTTTGTTTCATAATCGATCTCTAAACCATCGCAAAGACCTTTTAAATAAGATACTTTTTCTGTTAAATTTTCCATAATTTATATCCTCCTATGAACAATTATGCTCTTTCCATATAAGTACCTGTTCTTGTATCAACTCTTATTACATCATCAATATCAATGAACAACGGAACATTTATAGTAGCACCTGTTTCTAATGTAGCAGGTTTTGTAGCACCTGTAGAAGTATCGCCTTTGAATCCAGGTTCTGTTTCGGTAACAACCAACTCAACAAAGTTAGGAGGTTCAACACCGAATACATTACCTTTGTATATCAAAAGTTTTACCATTTCATTTTCCTTAACAAATTTTAAAGCATCGCCTAACTGATTTTCGCTAAGCGGCATCTGGTCGTATGTTTCAATGTCCATAAAATAGAACAACTCACCGTCATTATAAAGATACTGCATATCTTTTCTTTCGATATGAGCTTTTTCAAATTTATCTGTTGGTCTGTATGTTTTTTCAACAACACCGCCTGTTATAACGTTTCTTACTTTTGCTCTTACAAAAGCAGCTCCTTTACCAGGTTTTACATGTTGGAATTCAACTATCTGGCATACGTTTCCATCTTCTTCAAATGTAACGCCGTTTCTAAAATCGCCTGCTGTTATCATTGAATAATTCCCCTCTCATATTTTTTTATATTCATACATATTTATTGTAATAAAAAATGCCAAAAAAAGCAAGTCTTTTTTACAATATTTATATAATAATAAGTTTTTTATCAATTTTTGCTATAGATTCAGCACCATTTTTTGTAATAATATAGGTATCCTCTATTCTTATTCCAAATTTATTTTTAAAATATAGCCCAGGTTCAACCGTGACAACCATACCTTCTTTTAATACATCTTCACTCTTTGTACTTAAGGTTGGGAATTCATGAATATCAAGACCAACACCATGCCCTAAAGAGTGAATAAAATAGTCATTATATGAAAAACTTCCAATGTAATCTCTTGCAATCTTATCAATTTCCATACATTTAATTCCCGGTTTTAAAGATTTAGCAGCAAGAATATGGGCGTTATAAACAATATCATAAATTTTTTTCTTTTCTTTGCTAACCTCTCCAAAGGCAACAGTTCTTGTCATATCACTTCTGTAGCCATTATAGGTTGCTCCGAAATCGAACAGAATAAGATCTCCATTACAAATTTTTTTCTTACTTGGAACTCCGTGACAGTCTGCGCTTTCCTCTTCGTTTACTACAATAGTAGAAAATGCAGGTTCTTCACTTCCAAATTCATTCATTTTATAATCCAGCAAAGATGCGATTTCCTTGCTAGTATCCCCCGCTTTAATGTTTTTTAATACATATAAAAAGGCTTTTTCGCTAATTTCCTGCGCTTTTTTTATATTTTCAATTTCTTCTTCAGTTTTTGTAATTCTTAATTCCTTTGTTATATCAGTAAAATCAACTAAATTTAATTTATCAGATAAGATTTTATAGTTTTTATGATTTATATATTCAGGATCAATCATTATCTTTTTAAGATTAAGTTCTTTTGACAAATCACAAACACTTTCAATAATTGATTTAGTAACACATATCGGTTCAAAAATTTTCTGGCGTTCAATAAGATACTTATACCTTCCGTCAGATAATACATAAGATTTATTATTTGTGATTAAAAGCAAAATATTAGAGGATTTTAGTCCTGAAAAATATCTGATATCACTGTCATTTGTAACAATATATCCGTCACAATCATTTTTCAAAAGAATTTCTTTTATCATTAAAAGCCTTTTATCCATTTAATAACCCTTCCAGTGCAAGAATATATGAATATGCTCCAAAACCGCTTATCAGCGCTTTTGAGGCTTTTGCAGTCATAAGAGTCTGCCTATGTTCTTCTCTACTAAAAACATTGGAAATATGGACTTCTATTGTATCGATATTTACCGCTTTTATTGCATCTAATATTGCCCCTGAATAATGAGAATATGCACCAGGATTTATTATTATCCCGTCCATTTTGCCATACGCAGAGTGAATTGCATCGACAATTTCTCCTTCTATATTACTTTGAAAGAAAGATATTTCACAATTTAATTCTTCTGCTTTTTTTAAAAGCATTTCGTTTATATTATCTAAAGATAATGTACCATAAATATTTTTTTCTCTTATCCCCAACATATTAAGATTAGGACCATTAATAACCAGAATTTTTTTCATATTAAAACATCCTTTCATAACATTCTTTCATATATAACGCATCTATTTCCTGTGTACCTGCTGATTCACATATAATAACAGGTGTCAGGCTTTTTTTATAAATAATTTCCGCCAAAGGTTCAAACTCAGGACCGAAAATATCATCCGAAAAGGTCAGATGCTTTACTTCTCCGCCGTTTTTAGAATATTCAATTTTCGAAAAATGTGAATGGAATATTTTTAATCTGTCTTTTCCTAATTTGTTTTCTATTTTATTTAAAATTTCTTCATAATCTTCTTTTGTT
>JAZOMN010000070.1:0-1104 GCA_045654005.1 Clostridia bacterium | reverse complement strand
TATCCGTCATAAATTGTAAGTTCCGGAGCAGTTTTAAGTTCAGGTACAATTTTTCCGCAGAAATCGTCAATTGTTTCATATCCGTGCTTATCCATATAATCTTTCATACCTTTTATCATAGGACGCACTATATCAAAACCGCTGATTAGTGTTTCAGCACAAACGCCAAGTAAATTACCACCGCAAAGTACCATTTCAACTGCATCTTTCCAGTTAGTGATACCACCTGCTGCCATAATTTTAGGTTCCGGTCCGTTAACTTTTCTTATTTCATAAGTATCTCTTTGTGCGATTGGTTTTAACCAGTTACCGCAGTAACAACTCATACTTACTTCGTCTTGCAAGTGATATATTGCCTGTTCAGGATGGTCTAAATCAAGTTCAGGAATACCAAGACGGTTACCTGTTCCCCCTACTGCGTCTGCTCCTGCTGCGTATAGTGCTGATGCAATATTTGCAATCTGACCGCCTTCAGGAGTTAATTTTACGAATAGAGGAATATTTATAACTTTTTTAATTTCTCTTACGATTTCGGCAACCGCATCCCCCTGCTGACCTAAACTTGCGCCTGTTTGTTTTGCTGCAGATTTGCTTCCGCCACTTGTAAGGTTAACATTGTATGACATATTAGGACAGCACATATTAAGTTCTATAATATCTGCGCCTGCTTCTTCAAACTTTTTAGCCATATTAACCCAGCCTGACACGCCTGCGTCTCCTGCATAGGTAATGTTTGCAAAAAGTTTAAGGTCGGTAAGTACTTTTTTTGCTTCTCTTACAAGTTCTAAGCCCTGTTCAAAAGTAAGTCTTTTTTCTGCTGTAAATGCTAATGCATTTGTTTCTTTAAACATTGCATAACGAGGTTTACGGTTTATGTATGGTGCAGGGTCTATTGAAAGTTTGATACTTGCAGCAGCCCAGCCTGTTTCTTCAATTCTTTTTAACTGTGCAACAGATTTTGTTGTAGGACCTGATGCAACAAAGAAAGGATTTTTAAATTCAACTCCGCCGACTGTAACGGGGATTCTGATATCATTTAACATTTTTAACACTCCTTTTAACTGATGGTTTGTTGATATATTTACGGATTTTCGGTGCATCCTG
>JAZOMN010000069.1:0-4663 GCA_045654005.1 Clostridia bacterium | reverse complement strand
CCCGTTCTGCGGTTCGGGAACAATACCGATTGAAGCGGCAATGATAGCAAAAAACATTGCTCCCGGTCTTAACCGCCATTTTGCTTTCGAATCTTTTAAACAAATGGATAAAAGATATTTAAAAGATGCAAAAGAGGAAGCGTTGTCACAGATTCGAAAAACTAATTTAAAAGTTATCGCATCGGATATAGATTATGACTGCGTGGATTTAACTATAAACAATGCAAAACTTGCAAGAGTAAATGATGTTATTTTAGTAAAAAGGCTTCCTGTAGCAGAGTTTAAAAGCAGCGAGACAGGTGGTACTATTGTTTGCAATCCGCCTTATGGAGAAAGGCTTTTAGACTTAAAGGAAAGTGAAAAAATAATAAAAGATTTAGGCAGAGTATATAAATCGTTAAACGGATGGAATTTATTTGTTATAACGCCTAATGAAAAATTTGAAACCTTAATAGGCAAAAGAGCAACCAAAAAGAGAAAACTGTATAACGGTATGATAAAATGCGACCTTTATCAGTATTTTGCAAAAACAGATAGATTATAAGCAGATAGATTATAAGGAGTATAATAAAATGAAAAAAGCAGTAATAACAGTTATAGGAAAAGATAAGGTAGGAATTATTCATAATATAAGCGGAATATTAAGTGACAGTAATATAAATATTTTAGATATATCCCAGACAATTATGGGGGATATATTTACTATGGTAATGATGACTGATATTTCAAATTCAGCTTTGGATTTTTCTTTACTTTCAGAAAAACTTGAATTATCGGGAAACGAAATGGGCGTTAAAGTAACAATATGTTTAGAAGATATATTTAACCAAATGCATAGAATTTAGAGGTGCCAAAAATGATTTCAGGAAAAGAAGTAATTGAAACTTTAAATATGATTGAAAAAGAGAATCTTGATATATG
Organism: Clostridia bacterium; assembly: GCA_045654005.1. Lineage (GTDB taxonomy): Bacteria > Bacillota > Clostridia > UMGS1840 > HGM11507 > SIG450. Next base: position 3,742 of record JAZOMN010000069.1, on the reverse strand, counting down.
AACGATTACAATGGGGATTTCTCTTTTAGACTGTGCCTCGGAGGACCATAAAAAGTCAATAACTAAAATATACGATAAAATAATGTATCTTGCAAAAGATCTGGTTAAAACAGGGGAAAACATCTCAAAAGAAATGGGAATACCAATTATAAACAAAAGAATTTCGGTAACACCTATTTCAATAGTTGCAGGCTCTTCAGATGCAAAAAGTTATGTACCCTATGCCAAAATGCTTGATAAAGTAGCTCAGGATACAGGCGTTGATTTTGTAGGCGGTTTTTCTGCACTAGTTCACAAAGGATACACAAAAGGGGACAAGATTTTAATAAACTCGATAGGCGAAGCCATATCGGAAACCAACAAAGTTTGTTCTTCTGTTAATGTCGGCACAACCAAAGCAGGAATAAATATGGATGCAGTAAGAGAAATGGGAAATGTAATAAAAGATTTAGCCGAAAGAACAAAAGACAGGGACTCTATCGGCGCATCAAAACTTGTTGTGTTCTGTAATGCTCCCGAAGATAATCCGTTTATGGCAGGTGCATTTTTAGGAGTAGGAGAACCCGAATGTGTTATAAATGTCGGGGTAAGCGGTCCGGGTGTTGTTAAATCTGCACTTGAAAAAGTCAAGGGAGAAGATTTTGCAGTGGTCGCTGATACTATAAAGAAAACTGCTTTTAAAATAACAAGAATGGGGCAGATGGTAGCAAGAGAAGCATCAAAGCGTCTTAATGTACCATTCGGCATTGTTGATTTATCTTTAGCACCAACCCCTGCAGTAGGAGACAGTGTTGCCCATATATTAGAAGAAATGGGACTTGAAAAATGCGGAACTCACGGCACAACTGCTGCATTGGCGCTTTTAAACGATGCAGTTAAAAAAGGCGGAGTTTTTGCAAGTTCGCATGTCGGAGGTCTTTCAGGAGCATTTATCCCTGTAAGCGAAGACGCGGGAATGATAGAAGCAGTTAAATGCGGAGCATTGTCATTAGAAAAATTAGAGGCTATGACCTGCGTTTGTTCAGTTGGTCTTGATATGATAGTTATTCCGGGGGATACATCGGCTGAAACTATTTCTGCAATCATAGCAGACGAAGCGGCAATCGGTATGGTAAATTCTAAAACTACTGCAGTAAGAGTTATACCTGCAGTAGGAAAAAATATCGGCGATATAGTAAACTTCGGAGGTCTTTTAGGTTATGGACCTGTTATGAATGTAAGTAAGTATTCGTCAGATGATTTTATAAAAAGAGGTGGAAGAATTCCTGCACCTTTACAATCACTTAAGAATTAGGCGGTAATATGGATAAAAAAAGTTTTGTAAAACTTGAATTTGATAAAGTAAGAGAAATGCTTTCTTCGCTATGCGTGACTGAGCCAAACAAAAAGAAGGCTTTATTACTTGAGCCTTTTTCTGATATTTCCGATTTGAATTTTAATTTAAATGAAGTAAATGATGCATATTCACTTGTAGTAAGAAGAGGCAATCCTCCGATTTATGAAATAAAAGATGTTATAGCACATATCAAAAGATTAGAACTTAGTGCAACATTAAATACTAAAGAACTTCTGGATATAGGCAAACTTTTAAAAACTGTGCGACTTTTGAAAGATTATGCCTCAGAAGACAGAGAACTTGGTGTGTATTTTGATAATCTTCTTATTTTAAGAGGTCTGGAAGAAGAAATATCAACAAAAATTTTATCGGAAGATGAAATTTCAGATAACGCAAGTATAAAACTTTATGCTATAAGAAAAAAAATAAAAGCAACACACAGTAAAATAAAAGATGTTTTAAATAAAATTATAACAAGCCCGACTTATCAGAAATATCTTCAGGACCCTGTTGTCACAATGCGTGGGGACAGGTTTTGCCTACCCGTAAAAATTGAGCATAAGGGCGATATTTCAGGGATTGTTCATGATACCTCGTCATCAGGCTCAACTGTTTTTATAGAGCCTATGGCAGTAGTTGAAATAAATAATTCCTTAAAAGAAATGTTTATAGAAGAAGAAAAGGAAATAGAGCGAATACTTTTTGATCTTACCTCTTTATGTTCTTTAAACAAAGATCAGATTTTAAATAATTATAATATAGTTTCCGACCTTGACTTTTTATTTGCCAAGGCAAAACTTGGCGTATCTATGAAAGGAACAAAGCCTCTTATAAACGACAGAGGATATATTAACTTAAAAAAAGCAAGGCATCCTTTAATTGATTCATCAAAAGTTGTACCTATTGATGTAATGCTTGGCGGTCAGTTTGATGCTTTAATCGTAACAGGACCGAATACAGGCGGTAAAACAGTTTCTTTAAAAACTGTAGGTCTTCTTAATTTAATGGGACTTTCAGGTCTTTTGATACCTGCTTCTGATAAAAGCGAAATATCTCTTTTTTCAGATATTTTTGCCGATATAGGCGATGAGCAGAGTATTGCACAGTCACTCTCTACTTTCTCGTCTCACATGGTTAATATTGTAAATATAACTAAAAATGCGGGATATAATTCGTTAGTTCTTTTTGACGAACTTGGGGCAGGTACTGACCCTGTTGAGGGGGCATCACTTGCAATAGGAATTATAGAAAGTTTAAGAAATATCGGTGCAAAAGTAATGGCAACCACTCATTACAGCGAACTTAAACTTTATGCCCTGTCAACCAAAGGTGTTATGAATGCAAGTTGTGAGTTTGATGTAGAAACTCTTCGCCCGACATATAAACTTATAATAGGAACACCGGGTAAAAGTAACGCTTTTGCTATATCTGAAAGGCTTGGACTTAGTGGGAAAATATTAGATAAAGCAAGGGAACAGTTGAACGAAGAAAATATTAAATTTGAAGATGTACTTACCGAGATAGAAAAAACAAGAATTGCCTTAAAGAAGGAAAGAGAACTTGCAAATAAATTTAAAGAAGAAGCGGACGATTTAAGAAAAAAACTAATTGTGCAAAAAGAAAAAAGCGAAGAAAAGTATGCAAAAATCATTGATAAAGCCAATGAAGAAGCAAAAGAAATACTAACTGAAGCAAAAGAAGAAGCAGAAAGTATAATAAAAGAATTAAGGAATTTAAGAAAAGAACAAAATCAGCGCGAGTTTGACAAAAAAACTACAAATGCAAACGAAACACTTTCTAAAAAAATAAAAGAAAGAAGCGTAAGGATTTTAGATAACAATAAAAAAGTTATAAAGCCTGTAAATCCCAAGACTTTGTTAAAGGGAACAAGTGTCAGACTTATTGACCATGACCAGAGTGCAACAGTTGTTGAACTTCCTGATAGCGACGGAAATTTAGTTGTAATGGCAGGGATTTTAAAAATCAGAACGAATATATCCAATATTTGTCTTGATGATAAGGAAATAAAGAAAGAAACAACTTATACAACTTATAAAAAGGCAGAACTTAAAAATAAAACTATTACAACCGAATTTGATATAAGAGGCCAAACTGCAACAGACGGTGTAATGGATGCTGAAAAATATATTGATGATGCTGTAATGTTAAGATTAGAGAAAGTATCAATTATTCACGGAAAGGGTACAGGGGTTTTGCGTTCTGCAATCCATGCAATGTTAAAAAAACATCCTAACGTCAAATCATTCAGACTTGGACTTTTTGGCGAAGGGGAAGACGGAGTCACAATAGTTGAGTTAAAGTGAGGTATAATATGAAAACATTTATAAAAAGAATTTATGCAGGACTTGTTGATGCGCTCTTTATAGCGCTTCCTGTAGGTATGAT
>JAZOMN010000068.1:0-18073 GCA_045654005.1 Clostridia bacterium | reverse complement strand
CATGTTCTATTTTACACGCTTCTTTAGTGGCAATATCCTGGGGAACACCGATATGAACTAAAAGTTTCGATAAAATAGTATGCCTTTCAAAAATTTTATTTGCTACATCTTTTCCGATGTCAGTAAGGGTGAGGGAACCGTCTTCTTCCATTGTCAAGTATCCGCCGCTTTTTAATAAACCTACAGCTCTGCTGACGCTTGGTTTTGAATAGTTCATATATTCCGCAACATCAATGCTTCTTACAATATTTTTTTCTTTCGACAAAATGTATATAGTTTCAAGATACATTTCGGCAGATTCCTGTAACTGCATAAATTTTCCCCCTTCCTTTCAATATATTTATTCTATCATAAATATTTTGCTTTTTCAAGTAAAACAAAAAAAAGGAATTTTTTTACTTCAAAATTATTGACAAATTAAATAAGTTGTGATATCATATCTAATGGTTAGCAGGTGCTAATTGATTTTTTTGAACACCAGTTAGCCTATGCTAATTGAATGAAAGGCAGGCGATATAAATGAATTTAAAAAATGCGAATAAAGGAAAAGAATACATAATAAAATCTATTGATACTTTTGATGAAGAGTTGAATGCATTTTTGTTTTCTTTAGGGTGTTATAGCGGAGAGCCTGTTACAGTTATATCGCATCTTAAGGGTGGATGTATTGTTTCTATTAAAGACGGAAGATACCATATAGACAATCCGCTGGCAGAAGCAATAAAAATATAGATTGTAAATTTTTTTATCAAAAGGTTAGCAAGTACTAACTGTAATACAAAGAAGGGAAAAGAAAAATGAGAATTGCTTTAGCAGGTAATCCTAACAGCGGGAAAACTACAATGTATAATGCACTTACAGGTGCAAATGAAAAAGTAGGGAACTGGGCAGGGGTTACAGTTGATATAAAAGAGCATACTTTAAAGAAAGAATATTATGACGGGAAAGAAGAAGTTATTATAGTTGACTTGCCCGGCGCTTATTCTATGTCACCTTTTACATCGGAAGAAAGTATAACAAACTCTTTTATAAACGAAGAGAGCCCCGACGTTATAATAAATATTGTTGACGGAACTAATTTAAGCCGTAGTTTGTTTTTTACAACCCAACTTTTAGAACTTGGCATTCCTGTTGTGGTTGCAGTTAATAAGACGGATATAAATGAAAAGAAACAAACAAAAATTGATACCGAACTTTTATCTTTTAAATTGGGATGTCCTGTTGTTGAAACTGTTTCAACATCTTCTGACGGATTAAGAGAAGTTGTAAAAAATGCTATCTCACAAATAGGGAAAAGGCAAGATGCACCGTTTAATCAGGGAGAGATTTTTGATAAAAAATCATCCGAAATGGAGGACAGGAGAAGATTCAGTTTTGTTAACAGTATTGTTAAAAAAGTTGAAGATAGAAAAATTTTAACAAAGGATAAAAACTATCAGGATAAAATAGATGCAGTTCTTACTAACAGATGGCTTGGTATTCCTGTTTTTGCATTTATAATGTTTCTTGTTTTCGATATATCTCAATCAACTTTTGGCCCATTTTTAGCGGATACTTTAGTTGTATGGATAGAAATGTTTCAAGAATGGATTGGCACAATGCTTACTGGCATAAATCCGCTCCTTTATGCAATTTTAGTAGATGGAATCATAGGCGGTGTAGGTGCTGTTGTTGGCTTTTTACCGCTTGTAATGGTAATGTATTTTCTTATTGCTTTGCTTGAAGATTGTGGATATATGGCAAGAGTGTCTGTAGTGCTTGACCCGATATTTAAAAGAGTAGGACTTTCGGGAAAATCTGTTATTCCTTTTGTTATCGGAACAGGCTGTGCAATCCCGGGGGTTATGGCATGCCGTACTATAAGGGATGAAAGAGAAAGGCGTGTTGCAGCAATGTTAACACCTTTTATGCCGTGCGGAGCAAAACTTCCTGTTATAGCACTTTTTGCAGGTGTTTTTTTTGAAGATGCATCATGGGTAGGTACTTTGATGTACTTTGCGGGAATTGTAATTGTCTTTATCGGTGCATTGCTCGCAAATAAAATTACAGGCCATAAAGCAAGAAAATCATATTTTATAATCGAACTTCCTGAATATAAATTACCAAATATAAAAAGAGCATTTATGTCAATGTGTGCGCGTGGCTGGTCTTATATAGTAAAAGCAGGTACTGTTATTCTTATCTGTAATACCATTGTTCAGATTATGCAGTCTTTTAATATGAATTTTGAATTGATTGAAGATGGCATGGCATCAACATCTATTCTTGCAAATATTGCATCTCCTGTTGCGGTTTTACTTGTTCCGCTTGGCTTTGGCGTGTGGCAGATGGCAGCAGCGGCAATTACAGGGTTTATTGCAAAAGAAAATGTTGTGGGTACACTTGCGGTTTGTTATGGTGTAACTAACTTTATAAATATTGAAGAACTTTCTTTGTCAAGCGGTTCTTTAGAAGTTGCCGGAATATTTGCTCTTACAAAATCTGCCGCTCTTGCATATCTTATGTTCAATCTGTTCAGTCCTCCTTGCTTTGCGGCAATCGGTGCGATGAATTCAGAAATGAAAAGTGCTAAATGGCTTTTAGGGGGAGTTTCTCTCCAACTTGCAACAGGATACATAACGGCATTTTTTGTATATCAGATTGGTACTTTTATTGAAACAGGAGCGCTTGGAAACAGTTTCTTCGGAGGACTTATTGCAGTTTTATGTATGATGGGAATTATAGCATATCTTTGCAATAACAAACGGATTAAAAGGGCTTAATACGGAGTGATATTATGGGAAATTTAATTGTAAGCATAATTATAATATTATTGATTGGATTTTCAGTAAAATATATATTAAAATCAAGAAAAAAAGGCATCAAATGTATCGGATGTCCGTACGCCAAAGAGTGTAGTAAAAATTCCTGCAACAGTAATTTTTAAAAGCAGAAAATTTAATATAGGATTTAAAGCATTCATAAGTATATCATCAGATTTTAGAAGATATGTTTATGGGTGCTTTTTTAAATTTTATATTGAAAAAGTACTGTGATTAATATAAAATAAATTAAGGGGGGTAAATTATGTCAAATATAATAGATAACGAAATTAAATATTGTACAAATTGTGGCAGCGCAAATAAGAAAAGTGCAATTATATGTGTTGAGTGTGAAAAGAAAATAAACGAAAAGCACAGACCTTTTTATGACTTTTTGCAAAAGAGAATAAAGGGTAAAGTGACAGGATTTGCTGAAGCAGGATTGTTTAAGCTTATTAAAAATTATCTTGTTTCTCATCTTTATGGTGCAGTTCTTGCAATATCTGTTGTAACAACAAGTACAGTTGTTATTGCAACTGCAACTCCATATATCAAAACAGTTTCAGTTCCTGATCCTGTCGTTGCAGCGTTTCTTGATTCAAAAGAAGTTGCTGATTATGACGGAAATTTGAATGAAGAACAAATCACGGAAGAAAAAAATGAAGAACAAATCGTGGAAGAAAAGAATGAAGATAAGACTGAAGAAAAAGAAGAAATAAAAATCGAGGAGAAAAATGAAACATCTGTCGCTCAATCAGAGGCATTAGACAGCGAAGACCAAAAGATAAGAAGAGGGGATGCTGAATATGTGGTAAGCCATTATTATGACAGAGTGATGGAAAGAATGTATGCTCACGAAGGTTATGTATCTGATTCTGATACTTTAAAATTAAGTCAGATTTATGCAGAAAATAATGTTCCCGGGTTTAGTTTTCCAAAAGTTCACGATATGATGTCAAAAGCGATTCCTCTTGGTATGTATGATTTTGAAGGCCTTACATACGAAAATATTGGTTTTTCAAACAATACCTTTAAATATGACAAAGATGTAACCTCAACTGTTGCTAAAAATCTTTATAATTCAGGATTTAAAGTTACTGAAGCAAACTATTATATTTCAGCCTACCGTAAAAAAAGCGATTATGTTAATAATCCGGCAAATCCACAGGAACAGGAAGGTTATAGAATTGTACTTGTTGAGTATAACGGAGAATGGTATATTGCAGAAGATGTACTGATAAGCCGTGTAAAGGGTCAAACTTATGATGTATATTCACAGTACGGTCCAAATGCTATTATATCCTATGATTCGGATGGTAATGTTGAAATGTATGGACAACAGTAGGTGGAGGTGTGAATTATGCAATGCGAAAAATGCTTATCTAAACTAAACTACAAAGATAAATATTGCAGTGTTTGCGGAGAAAAAATCAATATAAAAGATTACGAGAAAGATTATAACAAAACTGTATGGGGAATTCTAGATAAAATATCAGACTGGTGGGAAATAATTCAATTAAAAAAATTTACAGATCACTGGATAACAAAACTTTTAATTCTAACTTTAATTCTTGGATGGGGGCTTTTTGATATTTATAGCGAATATACAAATATAAAACTTCTTGAAAGTGACAATTATAAAATTGAGTACAATAAAAAACTTGATGAATATTACATAAGAACACCGCAAAATGAAGTAAATATAAACATGTATATTCCAGGTCACAGTGACAAAATAACAGTAAAAGAATATGAAAATAATAAAATAACAGGAGAAAAAGTAATGCTTAAGGAAGAATACAGTAAAACTCCGGTGACGTTGGAAAAAGGAAAATATGATTATATTTTGGTGAATTCACAAAAGTTAGATAAAACAACCGACACGGTTAAATTATATATAACTGATTAGATAAAGTGTATTGTCTCAATTTTGTTGAATTTCGTTTATTGAGATACGTCTTTTTTAGTTTTTAATTTTTAAAAAGCCTTGATGCATCGCTAAAAATGTGATAGAATAATAAAAAGAATTAAAAAGGTAATGGTGTATATGTCAGATAATAAACTTCATAATAAACACCGTGAACGCGTAAGAGAAAGATATTTAAAAGAGGGTATAGATTCATTTGAACCGCATCAGGCGCTGGAGCTTATTTTGTTTTATGCAATTGCAAGGAAAGATACAAATGAACTTGCACATAAGCTTTTAGATAAATTCGGAAGTTTAAACGGTGTGTTTGAAGCATCTCCGAAAGAACTTATGATGGTTGACGGAATAGGTGAGGGAACGGCGGTTTTTCTTAATCTCTTTTCTCAGATAAGAAGAAAATGCGAACTTGATGAACTTAAAAACATAGAATACATTTCTTCTTCCAAAGATGCAGGAGAGTTTTGTAAAAGACTGTTTTTGGGAAGGCTTTACGAGTGCTTTTTCATGGTTGCATTAAACGGAAAGAATAAAATTATAAATTATGAAAAATTAAGCGAGGGAACGTTAAAAGAAGTCAGTGTATATCCAAGAAAAGTTGTTTCCTTTGCTTTGCAGAATAATGCCGCTAAAATTATACTTGCTCATAACCATCCCGGCGGTATTTTAACACCGTCTAATGAAGATATGGGTTCTACGCGTACATTGTTCGATGCACTTAAAATAATAGAAGTGGAAATGGCAGACCATATAATAGTATCCAAAAATGAATATATGAGTTTTAAAGATATGGGGTTATTATAGAACGGAATGAAATTTATGGTTGCTTTGAAAGATTATAAATACGAAGATAATGAATAACAGATTTTAGATGTTCATATTCCTGAAGGGAAAAGCGAATTTTCTGTTTTTATAAATTTTCACGGAGCGTATATCTGGCATACCGATGAAAACGGAAAATATATTTTTGCCGATATGATTTATGATTTTATGAAAAAATACATATAAAAATTTAAGGACATTAAAAAGCAATTGCTTTCTGATGTCCTTTTTAATATAGCGTTATTTTAATCCTAAAATATAATCTACAGATGTTTTATATAATTTCGAAAGAGTAATAAGTGCATTGGTAGGTATTTCTCTGTATCCCTTTTCATATAGTGAATATTGCTGTTGTGTTATAAATAATATTTTGGCAACTTGTGCCTGTGTTAAATCATTGTCTTCTCTTAGTTCCTTAAGTCTTGGATAATGTGACATACTTTCACCCCTCTGATACATTCATATAAATGTATTGATATTTTAGCATTATTATACTATTATACTATTATTTTGTCAAAATATATTTAAATGAATGTCAGAGGTAGGTGCTTATAGTGCTTTATTTTTCATTTGGTTTTTTCAATCATATTTTCAATAAAAATCCCATATCCTTTGGTTGGGTCGTTTATAAAAACGTGAGTTACTGCTCCTATCAGTTTGCCGTTTTGTAAAATGGGCGAACCACTCATTCCCTGAATAATACCGCCTGTTTTTTCAAGAAGTTCTTTATCGGTAATTTTAATTACCATTCCTTTTATATCAGGCTTATCCTGTTTGTTTATTTTTATAATTTCTACTTCAAATTTTTGTGGTGTGTCGTTTTCAATAGTTGATATAATTTCTGCTTTTCCTAAACTTACTTCTTTTTTATACCCTATGGGTACAGGTTTTATATCAGGGATAATATCCTTATTTGATAAATTTCCATAAATTCCAAAAGACGAATTTTCATAAATAGTGCCTATTTCCTTACTGTCTTCTAAAAAAATGCCTGTAAGTCCACCGGGAGTTCCTTGTTCTCCCTTTTTACAGGATACAATTTTTGAAAAAACAAGTTCTCCGCCTTTAACAGGCATAGCCTTTCCTGTGTCAACATCACAGATTGAGTGGCCGAGTGCGGCAAATTTTTGCTTATCCAAACTGTAAAAAGTAAGAGTTCCAAGCCCTGCAATACTGTCTCTTACCCACATTCCCAAAATATAATCGTTATTAAGGTTAAAAGGTTTTAGTCTTGTTTTAAAAGTTTTCCCGTCTCTTTCATATTCAATTTCAAATTCTTCATTTTTTAATTCTTTTACTTTTTTAATAAAATCTTTTGAATTTTTTAATTCTTCGTTATTTACTTTTTTTATAAAATCTCCCGGTTTTATTCCTGCACTTTTAGCGGGTGAGGGAAAATCGTTTATATCTGTAACTGATAAAACTAAAATTCCGTCTGAAATAATTTTAATTCCGCAACTCTGACCTGACGGATAAACTAAAATTTCTTTGTTTGTAAAACTTCCGACAGGAGTTTCGTTTTGCCAAAAATAATCATTTTGCGAGAAACTTGTAAAAAATATAAATAAAAAAGAAAATAAGGTAAAGAATAATAACAATCTAAATTTTTTCATAATTTCACTTTTTTCCTTTCCGAAAAAAGTATGAAAGTTATCTGATGTTATTAATTTTACCTTAAGTATGTTTCGCTATTCTTCTATTAAATTACTATCCATTTGTATTGCTACATTGCAAAGATTGTAAATTTCTTCTAAAGTATTTACATTGTTTGCCATTAGTCTTAAATTTTTTGAATGTTTAACGCCTTTTAAATACCAGGCAATATGTTTTCTTGCCTCTAAAACTGCACGGTGTTCGCCTTTATATTTAACAGTAAGTTCTGTTTGATGAATAAGTGTTTTAAGTTTTTTGGAAACTGAGTAATTTTTTGTATATTCTTTTGTTTTTAAATAATCGTTTATCTGGGTAAATATAAAAGGATTTCCCAAAGCACCCCTTGCAATTAAAACAGCATCGCATAAACTTTCTTTGAAAAGTTCTTCGCAAATCTCAGGAGTGTAAACTTCTCCGTTTCCTATAACAGGAATTTTAACAGTTTCTTTTATTTCTCTTATTATACTTAAGTCAGCACCTGGAGAATAAAACTGTTCTCGCGTTTTAGGATGTACCGCAATGGCTGATGCACCTGACTCTTCAATTATTTTTGCACATTCTTTTGCATTTATGATTTCTTTTGTAAAACCTGAACGTATTTTAACCGAAATAGGAATATCGGATGCCTTAACGGCTGCTTCAACAATTCTTCCAAGAAGTTGAGGGTCTTTCATAAGGGCAGAGCCTTCGTTGTTATTAACAATTTTTGGTGCAGGGCATCCACTGTTAATATCAATCATCTTAAAACCCATATCGGCAACGATTTTAACACCTTCTGATATAATGTAAGGGTCGTTGCCGAAAATCTGAACAATAAGCGGATCATCATAAGAATTGGTTAAAAGTAAATCTTTCGTTTTCTTGTCTTTATAATAAAGACCTTTTGCACTTATCATTTCAGTATAACAAAGCCCCGCACCACATTCCCGGCAAATAGTACGGAATGCAAGGTCGGTTATTCCTGCCATCGGGGCCAAAAATATGTTGTTTTTTATGTCAAAATTCACAAATTTCATTGAAATCACCGATATTATTATATATTAAAGAGAAAAAATAATCAATCCTCTTGACTAATTTTGTCATTTTTATTATACTTAAAAGAAAGTGCTAAAAAGAAAGTGCAAAAAACGGAGGAGTTTAAAATGTCTAAATTTGAAATAAGAGAATGCTTAACTTTTGATGACGTACTATTATCACCTCAGAAAAGTGATGTTTTACCTAATCAGGTTGACTTATCAACATATCTTACTAAAAAAATCAAACTTAATATACCGCTTATGAGTGCCGCGATGGATACTGTAACCGAAGCGCGTCTTGCTATATCAATTGCAAGAGAAGGTGGTATTGGTATTATTCATAAAAATATGCCTATAGAAGATCAGGCTCACGAAGTAGATAAAGTTAAAAGATCTGAACACGGTGTTATTACCGATCCGTTCTTCTTATCTCCTGACCATTCTATTAAAGATGCCGACAATCTTATGGGTAAATATAAAATTTCAGGTGTTCCGATTACTGTTGACGGAAAACTTGTAGGTATCTTAACTAACAGAGACTTAAGATTTGTTACTGATTATTCAAGACCGATAAAAGAAGTTATGACAACTGAAAATATCATAACTGCTCCGGAAGGAACAACTTTGGAAAGAGCAAAAGAAATTTTATCAAACCATAAAGTTGAAAAACTTCCTATAGTTGATAAAGACGGTAATCTTAAAGGTCTTATCACAATTAAAGATATTGAGAAAGCAGTTCAGTATCCAAACTCTGCAAGAGATGCAAAAGGAAGACTTTTAGTTGGTGCCGCAATAGGTGTTACAACTGACGTTTTAGAAAGAACCGAAGCACTTTATAAAGCAGGGGTTGACGTTGTAGTTTTAGACTCAGCGCACGGCCATTCTGCAGGTATTATGAATACTGTTAAACTTATAAAGAAGAATTTCCCTGACCTTCAGCTTATTGCAGGTAATATCGCAACAAAAGAAGCTGCAAAAGATTTAATTGAAGCAGGTGCAGATGCAATTAAAGTAGGTATCGGTCCGGGATCAATTTGTACAAGCCGTGTTGTTGCAGGTATCGGTGTTCCTCAACTTACTGCAATTATGGATGTAGCAGAAGCAGCAAAAGGCACAGGAGTTAAAGTTATTGCTGACGGTGGTATTAAATTCTCAGGGGATATCCCAAAAGCAATTGCTGCAGGTGCAGATGTTGTTATGATAGGAAGCCTGTTTGCAGGATGCGAAGAAAGTCCGGGGCAAACTGAAATATTCCAGGGAAGACAGTTTAAAGTTTACAGAGGTATGGGTTCTTTATCTGCTATGTCAGCAGGAAGTAAGGACAGATACTTCCAGCAGAACAGTAAAAAACTTGTTCCCGAAGGTGTTGAAGGCCGTGTTCCATATAAAGGTTTACTTAGCGAAACAATCTATCAGCTTATGGGCGGTTTAAGATCAGGAATGGGTTACTGCGGAACTCCTGATATAGAAAGCCTTAAAGAAAACGGTAAATTTGTTAAAATAACAGGTGCAGGTCTAAAAGAAAGTCATCCTCACGATATTTCTATTACAAAAGAAGCACCTAACTATTCAATCAGCATAGGCTAAACTGCTGGTTAAAAAATTAACAAAAAACTATTGCAATTTTACATTAATTGTAGTAAAATATATTTTGGTAAAAAATTATATAATATAAAATGGAGGTTCAATATTATGAACGCAAAAGTAGGTATTAACGGTTTTGGTAGAATTGGTCGTTTAGTTTTCAGAGCGGCTATGGAAAACCAGAAAGTAGATGTAGTTGCTATTAACGATCCATTTATCGATTTAGACTATATGGTATATATGTTAAAATATGATACTGTTCACGGTCGTTTCAACGGTGAAATTTCAATCAAAGGCGACAAATTAGTTGTTAACGGTAAAGAAATCAGTGTATTCGCATGCATGAATCCTGAAGAAATTCCATGGGGAGAATGTGGAGTTGATTTTGTTGCAGAAGCAACAGGCGTATTCACAACAACAGAAAAAGCAAATGCTCACATTAAAGCAGGTGCTAAAAAAGTTGTTATCACTGCTCCATCAGCAGATGCTCCTATGTTCGTTATGGGTGTTAACAATGAAAAATATGATTCTTCAATGACAGTTATTTCTAACGCATCTTGTACAACTAACTGTTTAGCACCTTTAGCAAAAGTTGTTAACGATAAATTCGGTTTAGTTGAAGGATTAATGACAACAGTCCACGCTACAACTGCTACACAGAAAACAGTTGACGGTCCTTCTAAGAAAGACTGGAGAGGCGGTAGAGGTGCTGCTTTCAATATTATCCCATCTTCAACAGGTGCTGCTAAAGCAGTTGGTAAAGTTATCCCTGAACTTAATGGTAAATTAACAGGTATGGCTTTCAGAGTTCCTACAGCAGACGTTTCTGTTGTTGACTTAACTTGTAAATTAGAAAAGAGCGCAACTTATGATGAAATCGTTGCTGCAATCAAAGAAGCTGCTGACGGTGAATTAAAAGGTATCTTATCTTACACAGATGATGCAGTAGTTTCAAGTGATTTCATTCACGATCCTCACACATCTATCTTTGATGTAAAAGCAGGTATCGCTTTAACAGATAATTTTGTTAAATTAGTATCCTGGTATGATAACGAATGGGGTTATTCAAACAAAGTTGTTGACTTAATCGCTTATGCATACAGCGTAGATAACAAATAATTAAGATTTAACTAAAAAAGCACAGGATTTTAAATCTTGTGCTTTTTTTAAAAATTAATGGAACTTTTTTTAATAATAACAGTCTAAATATATGTGACAAAATTTAAAAGAAGAAATGGAGAAAAAATATGAAAAAATTATTATCATTTTTACTTGCTATAATGATGGTGTTTAGTTTTACTACATACGCCGCAAGTGATATTTCAGGCCACTGGGCAGAAAGTATAGTTGAAAAATGGATTGAAGCGGGAAAAATAAAAGGTTATGAAGACGGTAGTTTCAGACCTGACAATAATATGACCCGTGCAGAATTTGCAACAGTTTTAGCATCTGCGATTGATGTAAATATCGCAGAATATGATGAACACGAATTTAACGATGTATCAGAATCACACTGGTATTATGAAAATGTTAAAAAACTTGTTACATTAAGTGTTGTTGCACCGGGGGAAAACTTTAATCCCGAAAGTCTTATTACAAGACAGGATGTTTTCACAATGGCAGGCAGAGCATTTTACACATTATCTGTAAACTATGATGTTTTAAATGATTTTTCTGATAAAGATATGATTTCAGATTACGCAATAGATTATGTTGCAGGTCTTGTTGAAGCAGGTAACATTTCAGGCTATGAAGACGGAACTTTAAAACCTTTAGAGTTTATCACAAGAGCAGAATGTGTTAAAATATTAGATGGTTTTAATATTGTAAAAGATCCTTACTCACTTGCAGGAATAATGGACAGAATTTATGACGGAGTTACCGAAGCGCTTCCTAATACAATGCAGATGGAAATCACAAAAGAAAACAGTGAATATTATCTTGGTATTCCTGAAATGGAATTTGAAGAGGCGATTGCATCAGAACCTATGATGGGAAGTGTTGCCCACTCAATCTGCCTTGTAAAAGTTAAGGAAGGAACAGATATAGAAGCAGTAAAAGCAGAAATAAAAGAAAAAGTTGACCCAAGAAAATGGATATGCGTAGGTGTTGAAAGGGAAGATGTTATAGTTGCATCTAAAGGCAATATTATTCTTCTTATAATTGACCAGATAGCACCAAAGCAGTTTGAAGAAAGCTTTGAAAAAATAGATGTAGAAAGAAAAAACTAATAGAGCCTGATGATAATAATATAATATCTTACGATGGATATTATATGGATTATATTGGCGAAATCCGTCCATCAGGCGTAGAGCAAACTGCAAAGAAAATCGAATACCTTGCAAATAAGTATTCGTCAAACAGAGTGTTTTATTCTGTAGTTCCAAGCAAAAGTTATTTTATAAACGACAGTTTGAAAACACCTTTTGATTATGATAAAATGTTTGAAATTTTAAATTCAAATATTAAGTCAGCAACTTATATTGATGTAACTGATACATTATCCCTTAACGATTATTATGTAACAGACCCTCATTATAAACAGGATAAACTCGGGCTTTTAGTTAAGAAATTAGGCGAACATCTTGATTTTAATATAGATATATCTAAAAACCAACTTGTCAAGGTTGACGCCTTTACAGGTCAGCATGGTGCTAAAGTAGAGGATATTAAGAGCGAAGAGATATATTATATGACAAATTCTCACATAGAGGGCGCAACCGTTACAAATATAATGGGAGACAGTTTTAATAAGGTTTATAATACCGATAAGTTAAATTCCAATTCACAATATGATTTATTCTTATCAGGTCCGTCACCTGTCTCAATTATAAAAAATGAAATGGCAGACAGTGAAAAAAGGCTTATTATATTTAACGATTCATATAGCCTTACACTTGCCCCACTTTTAATAGAAAACTACTCAGAAATTGTTCTTGTTGATTTAAGATATGTTGCAAGTCCTCTTATTGAAAATTATGTTAATATAGGTAATGCAGATTTATTATTCTTATATAACGAGCAGGTTGTAAATAATGGAGAAATGTTAAAGGTTATTTTTAATTAAAGTTATAAAAAGGAAAGATAAAATGGAACAGTTTTTTCGTACCGAAATTTTAGTCGGTAAGGATAATATGGAAAAAATAAAAAATACGCGTGTCCTTGTTTTTGGCGTGGGGGGAGTCGGCTCTTATGCTGCTTCTGCTCTTGCAAGAAGCGGAGTATCTTCTATTGATATTGTTGATTCCGATACTGTGAGCGTTACAAACATTAACAGGCAGATTATTGCAAATTTAAAATCGATAGGAAGAAAAAAGGTTGAAGTTTTAAAAGAAATGCTTCTTCTGATAAACAAAGATATAAAAGTAAAAACTTATGATATGTTTGTTTGTAAAGAGAATATTGATACTTTCGATTTTTCTTCTTACGACTATGTTGTAGATGCTATAGATACTGTAACCTCAAAAATTCTTATTATAGAAAAATGCAATGAATGTAAAACTAAAATAATAAGTGCAATGGGTGCAGGAAATAAGTTTGACCCAACAAAATTTGAGGTAGCAGATATTTATAAAACATCAGTTTGCCCTCTTGCAAAGGTTATGCGTTATGAACTTAAAAAAAGAGGTATAAAAAAACTAAAAGTAGTGTATTCCAAAGAAATTCCTGTTAAACCTTTAGTAAATTTAAGTGATGATAACAGGCGTTCCACCCCGGGAAGTATGGCTTATGTTCCATCTGTTTCAGGGCTTATAATCGCAGGCGAAATAATAAATCATATAACAGGAATAAACAAAACTTTTTAAACTAATAGGGGATGTTAAAAAACTCCAGAACGCAAAAAGCAAGTTATATTAATAGTTCGGCATAAAGCTATTAGCATTTTTTCTTTAAAAGGTAAAGATTTTTACAAAATCTTTGAAATTAATGCTTTTTGCTATGAATGAATTTAGCCACTCGACGTATCTTAATACGCCTTCGGGTGACCCAAAATCAAGGATTTTGGCTAAATTCATCCATTCTGAAGCTTTTTTCCTATCCCCAAAAAGGAGATGTTTAAAAAAGTAACTTTTTAAACATCTCCTATTTATTTATTATTCTGCATTCTGCACTTTGCACTCATTATAGTCTCCACGCTTACTTGAAATATAAAAACCTATACTTTCTATTTCTTTTTTAAGTCCATAAAGACTTTCTGCCCCCTCAATTCCTGTGCTTAACTTTCCGTTATAGAGATTATATTTATCTCTTACGCTAAAAGGAGAGAGATTTGGCATTATAACATTTGCACCTGCTTTTATTCCTTCTTTTCTTCCGTTTTTGTTAACTGAATTAAGAGCGGTGGTAGCAGGGATTAAAGCGAAATTATTTATAAGCCTTAAAATGCCTATAATAAATGTGCATAGACGGTAATCTCCGCTTTCAAAATTTGCAAAGGGTGTGTCTTTATGAGGTATAAACGGTCCTATACCAATCATATGCGGTTTGAACTCTTTTATAAATATAATATCTTCTGCAATATTGTCAAGTGTCTGATAAGGAGAACCGACCATAAATCCGCATCCAACCTGATATCCGATTTCCTTTAAGTCTTTAAGGCACTTAACTCTTGATGTTATATCAAGGTTTTTCGGATGTAGTTTGCCATAATGTAAAGGGTTTATACTTTCGTGCCTTAAAAGATATCTGTTTGCTCCTGAGTCGTAGAATTTTTTATAAGATTCGAAACTTTTTTCACCCATAGAAAGAGTAATAGCACAATCCGGATACTCTTTTCTTATTTCAGATACGATTTCGCAAGTTAAGTTATCGTTAAAATAACCGTCTTCTCCGCCTTGGAGCACAAAAGTGCGAAAACCTAACTCATATCCGTTTTTGCACGATAAAAGAATTTGTTCTTTATTTAGTCGGTATCTTTCAAGATTATTGTTGCTCTTTCTTATACCGCAGTAGAAACAGTCATTTTTACAGTAGTTTGAATATTCAATCAAACCTCTTATAAAAATCTTTTTATTAAATATTTTCTCGGTTATTTTTGAAGACTTTGAAAATAAATATTCTCTTATCGTCTCATTCTTGTATTCATTTAAAAGTGTTACACAATCACGATGTGAAATGTCACTATTTAAATACAGTTTATCAATTATTTCAAAAGGTGTCATATTATAAAATTGTACCTCCGCCGACTACAATATCATTATCATAAAAAACAACTGCCTGACCCTTGGTTATTGCTCTTTGAGGAGAATCAAACTTAACAAAAACATTGCCGTCCTCCATAGGAGTAATAGTCGCAGGTTCTTCTTTTTGCGAGTATCTTGTTTTAGCAGTAACTCTGATACTTCCGTTAAGAGTATCAAACGGTATAAAATTAACATTTTTTGCAATAAGGCTGTCTTTAAACAGGTCTTTTGAATATCCTAAAACAACCTGATTGTTCTTAACATCCTTCTCTAAGACGAACATCGGCTCTTTTAATGATAATCCCAACCCTTTTCTTTGCCCGATAGTGTAATTTATAATTCCTTTATGTTGCCCTAAAACATTTCCGTCTGAATCAACAAATTTTCCGGGCATACTTTTTTTGCCTGTGTATTCTTCTATGAATTCTGCATATTTCGAATCTGTAACAAAGCAAATATCCTGACTGTCCGACTTTTTTGCATTTATAAAGTTAAGTTCCTCTGCAATATTTCTTATTTCCTCTTTAGTCATATCTCCTAAAGGAAATAAAATTTTAGATAATTGCTTCTGTGTTAAAGAATAAAGAACATAACTTTGGTCTTTAGAATGGTCAACTGCCTTTTTCAGTAAGAATTTATCCAAATTTTCATCATATTCAACTTTTGCATAATGCCCTGTAACAACATAATCAAAATTTTCTTCATCTGCCATATCAAGTAATTTCTTAAATTTAATATGACGGTTACATTCAATGCAAGGATTCGGCGTTCCACCCTCAATATATGTGTTAACAAAATTATCAATTACTTTTTTATTAAAATCGTCTGTAAAATTTATTACCTCATGGGATATATCAAGACTGTCACAAACACTTTTAGCGTCAATAATATCCTGCTCGGTACAACAAGATGGGTCAGAGGTTTTATCTGCGTGTAATTTTAAAGTAACACCTTTTATATTAAATCCTGCCTGTTTTATAAGATGCGCGGCAACTGAACTGTCAACCCCGCCACTCATAGCAATAATCGCTTTTTTCATTTTAGTCTCCTTTAAATTTCAAGTGCCTAAAAAATTTCGTCAGAAATTTTTGCAAAATCTTCTATTGATAAAGTTTCGCCTCTTAAATTTATATCATAACCCAAAGATAAAATAACCTTTTCAAGTTCGCTTTTACTAAGCGATGTAATTTTACTGTTTGATATACCGTTTAAAAATGTCTTTCTTCTTTGATTAAAAGATGCTTTTATAAGTTTGAACATATTTTTTTCACTTTCAGGTAAAACTCTTGGCTCTTTTAATAGTTCAAGTTTAACAACTGCCGAATCAACATTAGGTGCAGGTATAAAAGAGTCTTTTGGAACATCAACTACAATTTCAGAGTCAGTGTAATAATCAATAAGGCAGGTAATAGCCCCGTAATCTTTTGAGCCGGGAAGTGCAACAAGCCTCTGGGCAACCTCTTTTTGCACCATAACAGTAATAGATTTTAAATTGAATCTTCCCTCAAGAAGATAAGTTAAAATAGGTGTTGTAATATAATAAGGAAGATTGGCAACCAAAACTGTATTATCGTCAATAACAGAATTCAAATCAAACTTTAATACATCACAGTTTATAAGATTGAAATTGTCATAAGAAGAGAACAAGTCGTCTAAAACAGGTATTAAAGACGAGTCTATTTCGATTGATGTAACCTTTTTTGCATATTTTAGCAAGGATTGAGTTAAACTACCAAAACCGGGACCGATTTCTATAACCGATGTATCTTTATTGATGCCTGAATTCAATATAATGCTTTCAACAATTTGTTCATCGCATAGGAAATTCTGCCCAAACCCTTTTTTAAATTTGAACCCATATTTATCGCATATTTTTTTAATAACTGAAATATCTGTTAAGTTTTCCATATTTACTCCTTAATTTTAATTACTATATTTATGATAACATAAAATAATACTTTTAACAATATAAATTAAAAATATAATTTTTTTCAAAAAATATATTGACAAAAAGGTAACTTTAGGATATACTATCATAGTGTTCATTCATTGAACATTTGTAAATATTTGGCGGTGTAGCTCAGTTGGCTAGAGCATACGGTTCATACCCGTACGGTCGGTGGTTCAAGTCCACTCGCCGCTACCATATAAAAAACCTCTTTTGTCTACCAAGACAAGAGAGGTTTTTTATAACGATATCCGTTCTATGCAGAACGGATGATATATCTTCGATATGATGTCTGCTTTGCAGATGATATACGCTTCGCGTATGAAGAGAACGGATATTATATCATACTTGCGGTAAGCAAGTATATCATGCGGCAGAGCCGTATATCATATTGCGAAAGCAATATATCATTGAAAAATGCAACATTTAATGATAAAATTTACTCGAAAGAAGGTGCGTTTATGTCTGAAAACAAATTATTGGATATGTCTTTTGAATTTGCAGTTGCTATTGTAAATCTTGTCGATGGTGTAACTGCACCCAAAAGTTCTTATATGACCGATCAGCTTGCAAGATCAGGCACCTCTGTCGGAGCGAATATCCACGAGGCACAGTATGCACAAAGCAAAAAGGATTTTGTTTCAAAATTAGAGATTGCACTCAAGGAGTCTAACGAAACAAGTTATTGGCTGAAATTGATGTATGAAACAAAAAGAATAGATATTACTACTTATCAATATACCGAGAAATTATGTGGAAATATCCGCAGACTTTTGATTGCTTCCTGCAAGACAGCAAAGGAGAATGCAAAATGATTGCTATTGAAAACTTTATGAATATATTTCTCAATGTCTTGAACGATACTTTTAGAGAGCGTGTTTGGTTTGTTGGTTTACAAGGCAGTTATGGTCGTGGAGAAGCACGTGACACAAGCGATATTGATATGGTTGTAATACTGGATGAACTATCCGCTTCGGATATTCAGATCTATAATGCGATGCTGGATACTTTACCCCACAGAGAATTGATTTGTGGTTTTCTCTCGGGCAAAGAGGAAATTTTAAGTTGGGATCCTTCAGACCTTTTTCAATTCTATTATGATACAAAGGCAATAAAAGGGAGCCTTAATGAAATATTACCAC